>CATMVR010000446.1 GCA_950075905.1 uncultured Persicitalea sp.
CCGTAGATTATGGCAATAATTCTTATGGTATCAATTCCGCCACCCAGTCTTATTTCAGCAAATCACCGGATAGTATTTCTGTGCAGGAAGCCGCCGTGCTGGTAGGGTTGCAAAAGGCGACCACCACTTATAACCCCATCCGGAACATGAAGCGCTCCATAGAGCGCCGCAACGTAGTGCTATCGCAGATGGCCAAGTATAATTTCATCAGCCAGGCCGCCGCCGATTCGATCAGCAAACTCCCCATCGAGCTGAAAACCAACTTTGAAACTCCTTACGACGGCAACGCCAACTACTTCAAAAACGCCGTAGTAGATTACGTGCGCAAGTGGGGCGAAGAAAACGGCTACAACCTGTACACCGACGGCCTGAAAATATACACCACCATCGACTCCCGGATGCAGGCCTACGCTGAAAAGGCCCTGGAAGAAAAAATGCGCGAACTGCAGCGGGTCTTCGAAGACCACTGGGGCAAAGAAAACCCCTGGCGCGATGAGAGTGGAAAAGAAATCGAGAATTTTTTGCAGGATGTGGTCAAGCGCACCAGCCGGTACAAGTCGCTGGCCTCCCGCTTTCCTAACCAGCCCGACTCCGTCAACTTTTACCTCAACAAGAAGGATACCATGACGGTATACGACTGGAAAACCGGCGGGGAAATGGTAAAGTACTGGTCGCCGATGGACTCGCTCAACTACTACAAGCGTATCCTGCGGGCCGGTATGATGGCCATGGAACCCTACTCAGGGCATATCAAGGCCTGGGTGGGTGGCCTGGATTACAACTTCTTCAAGTACGACCACGTGAAGCAGGGTAAGCGGCAGCCGGGCTCTACATTCAAGCCCTTTGTGTATACCACGGCCATCGACGATTCCAGCTTCAACATGGGTCCCTGCGACCGGATGGTGGACAAGCCCTACGAGAGGGAGATGATCATCAATGGGAAAAAGCAGCTATGGAAACCCAAAAACTCCACCGGCTACTTCACCTACTCCAACATGACGCTGCGAAGGGCCCTGGCGCAATCCGTCAACTCGGTTACGGTGCAGCTGACCGAAAAGGTTGGCCCCCGCAACGTAATGCGCTACGCCAAGCGCATGGGCGTCAGCACGCCGCTGCGGGCAGAAATGGGCATCGGACTGGGCATTTTCGACGTGTCGCTCTACGACATGGTAGCGGCCTACTGCGTCTACGTCAATTCGGGCACCTACACCTCTCCGGTGCTAGTAACCCGTATCGAAGACCAGCGCGGGGCAGTCATTGAGGAGTTTGAGCCGGAGGTACATCAGGCCATTTCGGCCGAGTCGGCCTTTTTGATGCGGCACTTGCTCAAAGGCGGCGTGGAAGAGTCGGGCGGTACGTCGCGCGCACTCTACAATTATCAGGTGGGGCTAAACCAGGGCAATGAAATCGGTGGCAAAACCGGTACTACCTCCAACAACTCCGACGGCTGGTACATGTGCATTACCCGCGACCTGGTACTGGGTGCCTGGGTAGGCGGCGACGACCGCTCCATCCACTTCCGGAGTACCAACCTCGGGCAAGGGTCACGCATGGCTCTGCCGTTGGTGGGGAGTTTTCTGGAAAAAGTCTATAAGGACAAAAGCCTGGGTATAGTACCGGGGCCGTTTGCCAAGCCTATCGTCAAGATCGACAAGGAGTACCAGTGCACCTACCCGTCCTACGAGCCCGATACGCTCGAATTTGAGCCGGAAGAAGATCCGCTCCTGCCCGACGAAGTGCAGATGCCCACCAACCTACCGCCTCCACCGCCGCCTATCGATACGGTTCGAAGGGTTCAGACTCCGTAGTGGGCTTAGATTGGTTTGTTGTTCAGGGTTCTTGTACTAAATTTAGTCCTTACAATCCGCAAGATCACCAATTGAAAGCTTTACCTATCTGACCATGTACATCCGAAAAATCGAAATAGCAAACATCCGCTCCATCAGGCAGTTCGAAATGACCTTTCCAGGAGGGAAGGAAGCGGGCTGGCACGTGCTGATTGGGGATAATGGGTCGGGGAAGTCGACTATTGTGCGCTCGGCGGCGCTTTTTTAATAATCAACCATCTACTATGCCCAAAGTAATCGAGTATTTCGGACTCATCTTTTATTTTTATAGCAATGAACATTTGCCGGTTCATGTTCATGTGAGCCATGCCGAGTACGAAACCATTTTTGAACTTTTCTTTGAAAATGGCCTTTTAACAGATGTACAACTCAGAAAAGCTGATGGGGTAGAAATGCTGCCGGCCAAAGATCAAAAAGAGGCCATGAAGGTAGTAGAGAAGTATGCTGACGAAATTGCCCAGAAGTGGCTCGACTATTTTGTTCTGAAAAAGAAGCCTTCGATTCGCAAAATCACCAAACGACTATGAGGACACTAGCTGTAACGCAGGCCGACTATTTGAGTGAATATTGTCTGAAAATACATTTTAGTGACGGTAGTTCACAGGTCATTGATTTTGAGCCCTTCTTGCTCAACCATCCCCACCCCCAGCACGATAAGTACCGGCGAATAGCAAATTTTAAAAAATTCAGAATCGAGCGAGGCAACTTAGTTTGGGGCAAAGACTGGGATCTTATGTTCCCTGTATCACAACTGCACAAAGGGTACGTGGCCCCTGCTACGTATTGAAAGCTTTACCTATCTGACCATGTACATCCGAAAAATCGAAATAGAAAACATCCGCTCTATCGGGCATTTTGAAATGACCTTTCCAGAAGGGAAGGAAGCGGGCTGGCACGTGCTGATTGGGGATAATGGGTCGGGAAAATCGACTATTGTGCGCTCGGCTGCGCTGGGGTTGCTAGGGTCTGATGATGTATTTGCATCACGCGAGAACTGGAATAATTGGAAGAATAAAGAATCCGAAAAAGGCGAAATCAAAATAAATGTAATAAAAGATCTGGATTTTGATACAGGAATTGAGGATGATCAATCTGAAATTCAACCTAGGATTGAATTCAACCGAATGCTCATGTCATTAGATCATCCAACATACTACACTACCAGAATTTCTCTTTATTCCCCAAAAATATATGAATCTCTAACTTCACGAGTTGATATGCGTCAAGGCTGGTTTTCAGCAGCCTACGGTCCTTACCGTAGATTCACTGGGGGCAATAAAGAAAAAGAAGAACTTTTCCGATCGCATCCCCGACTAGGGGCCCATCTTTCCATTTTTGGGGAAGACGTGGCCTTATCTGAAGCGCTCTCGTACATTCAGAAACTTTATGTTCAGAAGCTCGAAAAGAAACCCGAAGGAGAGGCTCTTGATTACCTTATCCGCTTTGTCAACGAGTCCCATTTGCTTCCTCATAGTGCCCAGATTGACAGCGTAGATTCCGAAAACGTGTACTTCCGGGACGGAAATGGAAACAGAATATCCGCCATACAGATGAGTGACGGTTTCCGGTCTGTATTGAGCCTAACATTTGAACTGATCCGGCAACTAATCCACTTTTATAGGGCTGATCAAGTCTTCGAGCAAATCAAACAGGGCAACATGATCATCGACCTGCCCGGCGTGGTACTGGTAGACGAGATCGACGTCCACCTGCACCCTACCTGGCAGACACGCATCGGGCAGTGGTTTTTGCAGTACTTTCCCAACCTCCAATTCATCGTTACCACGCACAGTCCGCTGGTGTGCCGAGCCTGCGAAAAGGGCTCCATCTGGCGGCTCGCCGCGCCTGGCACCAATCAAATTTCGGGCGAGGTAACGGGCCTGGACCGCGACCGTCTCATTTACGGCAATGTACTGGATGCCTACGGTACGGAGGTATTTGGGCAGGAAGTGGAGCGCTCGGAGCACTCCAAGGAGAAACTGGAACGACTCGCACAACTTAGCCAACTCAATGCTTTTGGCAAAATTTCGGAAGCCGAAAAAAAGGAAATGAATCAGTTACGGAAGATCCTCATCACCGATGATACAACTGAATTCTAGGGCGCTTTCTGTGGCTACCCAAAAGCACCTGCAAAAGGTGCGGCAACGGATTGATGCAAAACCGGATTTTGCCAATCAAGCCAGCAAAGCCCAATCAGAATGGAATAGCAAAAGTGGCTCTGTTACCAAAGCTGCCGTATTTTCCGAAATAAAGGAAAAGCTGATCAGTATGTGTGTCGGCGTGGAGGTATGCAACTACTGCGAAAACAACGAGGCGACGGATATCGAACACATCTACCCCAAAAGTTTCTCTCCGGAGCGCGCCTTTCGCTGGGAAAACTACCTTTTGTCCTGTTCTACCTGTAATTCGAAACACAAACTGGACAGATTTGCCATTTTTGATCCGAATCTTTTTGATCCCTTCTTCGAAATTCCCCGAGGTTCCGGCAAACCGGCCAACGACGACGGCGTGATGATCAATCCACGCGTAGAAAACCCACTGGAATTTTTCTGGCTGGATATTGAAAACCGAACCTTTATTCTCAATCCACAGCTTTCTTTGGACTCACGTGGTACAAAGCGGGCCGAATACACGTTGAAATTACTGGGCCTAAATGACCGGGAAACTCTTCGGACCGCCAGAAAATCGGCCGCCAGCTACTACATAGATCGGTTGGAAAGGTACGTAAAAGTCAAAGAAGCGACAACCATGCAGTCCCTGGAAGCAATTGCCCCGGAACCGCTTTTTGTGAATACTACCCTGCCCTTCCCAGAAGAACAGGAGCGAATCAAAGCAGCACTTCAAAATGACATTCGGCAATATTCCCACCCCACCGTATGGCAGGAACTCAAAAGACAACGGGCCCAATTACCAAAAACAAACGGCTACTTCAAGCGTGCCCCGGAGGCGTTAGAATGGTGAAATTTACGAGTTCGTAGTTGTGAGTTGTGTCGATCAATAACCAGTTCCTAATTTACCAATAACCAATCCACAAGTAACCAAAAAACATGCTAGACTTCCGCCTGCACGTCTTCCATACCGTAGCTAAAAA
>CATMVR010000447.1 GCA_950075905.1 uncultured Persicitalea sp.
CAGGGGAGGAAAAAAGTTTTCGGCTCCGGGTACGTCGACAAATGGCAGGAAGAGAATACCTCCTGCGGTGATACAGATGCAGGAAAAAATAAACAGCCCTATCCAGACAAACCAGTGGGGGCGGTAGGGTACCCTGTCGTACGCCTCCTGAATGGCTTTTTCGTTTTCTTTCGAAAGCAACCCCTGCCGGGTCCACTCGCGGGTGAGCTCCTGCACCCATTCGTTTTTTAGTAACTTTTCGTTGTAGGCTTTCATAGGGCTGAGGAGGCTAATGAATGAGTTTTTTGAAGTTCAGGAAAAACCACACTACCCCGGCCGCACTCAACAGAAAATACAAAGATCCCATAGCTACCCCGATTTCGAGGGGTATATTGTGGAAGAGGAGGTAAGTGATACCCGTGTAGCCAAATAACACACTGATAAGCAAAAAGAGGAGGGACTCATCCTGCCGGGCTTTTTGGTAAAAAACATAGCATCCCAACCCCAGCAGCAGACCGAAAAGTAGCTGCCAGCTATCCAGAGTAAAGAGTCCTCCCAGGCAGGCACACAGGTACAGCGTGCCCCCAACCAGCAGGTAGGTATACGAAAAGTGTTTTTTGATACCCAATTTTTCCAGAAGATACGAGATGCCCACCACCACTATTCCGAAAAGCAGGGCGGTATAGATGACCCAAGGCTGGGAAAAATCATTGCTGACTAGAATTTCGTTGGGAGTAGCCGTCAACCCAACCCAGGAGGCCAGGGCGGTCAGCCCCAGTGAGAGTACCCCCTGATGATCAAAACGGTAGGCGATGTAAAGAAACAATAGCGCGGGCAGAAAAACCGCCAGGCCATAGCGGGTGCCAAACAGCGTGAACTGGTACTGCGCGTAGGCTTCCAGGGCCAGAAAAAGGAGCGATCCCAGCAGTACTGCCGTATCTACCGCACCTTCAGTGTGCTCTACCCGCCCGGGGCTGAATGGTTTTCCCTTCCGGAAAGCGTACGCAAAGCCTCCGGCAGTGAGCAGCCCAAGCGCTACCATGAGTAGCGTATGTCCCAGCGTATCGATGTGCTGATAGATGAGTATACCCGCCCCGGTCGTAAGCGCCGTAATACCCAGGTAGAGCATCCCCCGGAGAAAGAAGAACAGCGAAACGGGCTTGCTGCGCTCGTAAATTTGCAGCTGAGTACCCGTTTCGGAAGTAATCAATTGCATTTGTTCCAGCTCGGCCAGGAGATGGTTGGTATCCATGGGTAGTGCAGTTTAGAAGGGTTGAAAACCAGGATTTTGTCCGATTTATCCATAAATATCACAAACTCTTTGGTAAAAAGCATGTTTATGGTTAGTATATACGTCAAAATACATCCGCTCTTTAAAATTCAAACCAACTACGTATGAAAATTACTTATTTTGGGCATTCGTGTTTCGGGGTTGAAACCGCCCATTATCGCTTGCTTTTCGATCCTTTCATCACGCCTAATACGCTGGCGGCCAACATCGATATCGACAAGATTGAGGCTGATTATATCTTCATCTCCCACGGCCACAGCGACCACGTAGCAGACGCCGAATACCTCGCTAATCGGACGGGGGCTACCGTAGTGGCAAACTTTGAAATATACACCTGGCTGACGGAAAAAGGCATTGCCAAAGGGCATCCCATGAATACGGGGGGCAAGTGGACGTTTGAGTTTGGTCAGGTACAGATGGTGGCCGCCATGCATTCAAGTAGCCTGCCCGACGGTTCCTACGGAGGCAGTGCCAATGGCTTCGTGGTACAGCTGGGAGGAAAAACTTTTTACTATGCCGGCGACACGGCCCTATTTTCGGACATGAAGCTGATTCCGGATACCTACAACATCGATTTTGCCTTTTTGCCCATCGGTAGCAATTTTACGATGGATATGTACGACGCCTGCAAGGCCGCTCACTACGTAAATACGAAGGAGGTAATCGGCATGCACTTCGATACCTTCCCCTACATCGTGATAGATAAAAAAGAGGCAATATCCGTTGCTCAAACCAACAACATCAATATGCACCTGATGAATGTTGGTGAAATTCTGGAAATGTAGCCAGGCACTTTTTATAAGAAATCCCGGCAAGGTACCTGCACTGGGGGCTACCTTTCCGGGATTTATTTTTTGAGACGTCCATGTATAAAATAGGTTTAGTCCTCCTCGCTGTACCGGTCGTTTCGCCAGGGGTAGGCGGTGTTGGAGTAGCCGCGCTCTTCCCAGAAGCCGGGTGCATCCTCGCTCAGAAAGCGGATACGCTTGATCCACTTGGCCCCCTTCCAGGCGTAGAGCAGCGGCGTAATGACCCGCACCGGACCGCCGTGGTCGAGACTGAGCGGGGCATGGTCGGCCGTGTGTACCAGCAGCACGTCGGGTTTGAGGGCTTCCTCGATGGACAGATTGGTGGTATAGGTATCATAAGCCTGAAACAGGATGTGCGTGGCCGATTCTTTGGGCTGCACCAGGGCGGCCAGGTCCAGCAGGCGCACACCCGACCAGGGCACATCCATACGCGACCAGGTAGTGACGCAGTGAAAATCACTAACATCATCTGTCTGCGGTAGAGCCATGAAATCGGCCCATTTGAGCACCACTGGGTTTTCTACTTCACCATCGATGTACAACCGCCAGCGATCCTGCGAGATTTCGGGCTTATAGCCCAGATCCAGCACGGGCCATTTGGCCGTTTCAAACTGTCCTACGGGTAGCTTTGGCATGCCGTGGCGGTTGGTAGGGCCGGTTCCCTGCGGCTGGGAGTCAGCCTGCGAAGGGGTACTTTTCATTTTCTCCTCAAACCTCGCGCGGAGTTTCATCCGGGCCTCAATGATCTTATCGGTCTTATCCATGTTGCTGGTTCTGGGTGTGCAAAAGAAAATTTCTATTTGAGGTACGCCTTTGCTTCGCGCTCAATGGCATCATATTGGGCTTTTTCGAGGCACTTTTTGTATAACTCCCGGGCCTTGGCTTTGTTACCCGCCCGGTCCTGAATCCGCGCCAGACCAGCGTAGGCCATGGCGTGGTACTCGCGGGTATACTGGGCATCGTGTGGAATCTGCAGCGCTGCCAGGTACTCGCGCTGAGCCTCCCGGTCGTTTTTCTCTTTTTTTTCAGAGATCAAACCTTCAAATACGTGCCAGGCAATGGGATAGAACCCATCCTTTTGCTGTTTCAATTCTGCGAGCTCCTTTTCGGCTTCAGCATAACGGCCCGACAGAACACTGGCCTCGATATGGATCATCTTGAAAATAGGGTTGTTGGGATACCAGGCATTCAGCCGGCTGGTGTAATTGTCGGCCAAATCGGGCCTTGACTCATGTTCCAGGTAGATGTGCGCCAGATAGTAGGCCGCCTCCACCTTCGTGATAACCGCCGTGCGAGTGGCCGTATCTATCTGCCGAAGGCCAAGCGCCTTGTTACCATCCTTGAAAAACACCATAATTGGCCGTACAATGGCGTGATCTTCGGGGTACTTCTCCACGTAGTAGTTGTACATGCCGGTAGTGAAATAAAATTCCGGATTTTTTTCGGTAAGTTTTAGGCCATCGATAAGAGTACCATACGTCTTTTGCGCCTCCCCGGCGGCTTTCAGAAGTTCGTTCTGGTAATTGTACATCAAAGCAATGTACCCCCGGGCCGCCATCGTAAAAAACACCGCTTCGGGATCTTTGCTATCTTTTCCGTACACTTTTTCCACCGCTCCCAGGCACTGGTTCAGGAGCCGGATGTACTCACTGACCTTACTTTTGTTGTCCTTGATGGGCAGGTACTGCCAGTGCATCTGAAAGGCCCGCATAAAGTAAGTGACCGGATGGCCGGGGTATTTGTTCTGGATCTGCTGGATCTGCGTATTGGCTTCCGCAAATTCGTAATTATAAATGTGGTTGATTCCTTTCTGAATTACTTGTACTGTTGTACGATCATTCAGAATTTGCGCGTGTGAGAGCGTTGAATGAAGGAGAAAAAAGGTAGATATTAAAACAAGGGTAACAAACAGGCGCATACAATTACAAAATGAAAGTAGGTAGGTTTGCTAGTGTCCGGTCTGAACACTAGCTTTGTTCATAACGTTAAAAAAGTGGCCCGCGTTTGCGGGAATACAATAATTCTACTGCATGATTCATTACGAACAGTTTACACTGGACAACGGATTGAAGGTTTTCGTTCACGAAGATTTTTCGACTCCCATGGCCGCAGTCAACATAGTATACAACGTGGGCTCCCGCGACGAAGACGAGCAGCGTACTGGCTTTGCGCACTTGTTTGAGCACCTGATGTTTGGCGGCTCGCAGCACATACCGAGCTACGATGAGCCCGTTCAGAATGTAGGCGGCGAAAACAACGCTTTCACCTCGCCCGACATCACCAATTATTACATTACCCTCCCGGCCGACAACGTCGAAACGGCTTTGTGGCTGGAATCTGACCGCATGCTGAGCCTGTCGTTTGACCCGCAGGTACTGGAAGTACAGCGCAAAGTAGTTATAGAGGAGTTTAAGCAGCGCTACCTCAATCAGCCCTACGGAGATTTGTGGCTGAAACTCCGCCCGCTGGCGTATTCCACGCATCCCTACCGTTGGGCTACCATCGGCAAGGACATCGAGCACATTGAGCGGGCTACGCTGGACGACGTGAAGGATTTTTTCTTCAAATTTTACCGGCCAAACAACGCCGTGCTGGTAGTGGCAGGGGCCGTAGTGACCGCGCAGGTAAAAGCACTGACCGAAAAATGGTTTGGCACTATCCCGGCTGGCGAGCCCTACGTGCGCAAATTGGCCAAAGAGCCCATACAGACCGCTCCCCGCCACCTCGAAACCTCCGCAGCCGTACCTTTGAACGCCCTTGTAAAAACCTACCACATGCCCGGTCGCTTCGATGAGGAGTTCTATGAGGCCGATCTGATCTCGGATGTAATGGGGCGTGGGAAGTCTTCGC
>CATMVR010000448.1 GCA_950075905.1 uncultured Persicitalea sp.
CCTGAATTGGGCCATGGCCCAATTCAGGGCAGCCGGGCTTTTTTTAACCACCGTTGCGTTTATTACTTGAATCCAAGCAACTTAAATACTACCAAACTATTGGTTGATGCTTTGGTAGGCCAGCCCGTACGCTTTCATTTGTTTTACCATACTGGCCAGCCCGTTAGAACGGGTTTGGGCCAAATGCTGGTGCAAACCAATCTCGTTCATAAAATAAAGATCCGCGTGGGCTACCTCCTCGGGTTTGTGCCCGGAAAGTACCTTTACTAGCATGCTCACCAGTCCCTTCACGATGATGGCATCGCTATCAGCCTCAAATCGAAGCTCGTCCCCCTCGGTGAAGGCGTGCAGCCACACCCGCGACTGGCATCCTTTGATGATGTTCTCCTCGGTTTTGTACTTTTCATCCAGGGGCGAAAGTTGCTTGCCCAGATCTATGATGTACTCGTATTTACTTTCCCAGTCATCAAAAAGGGAAAAGTCTTCGATCAGGTCGTCCTGTATTTCGTTGATAGTCATACGCTCGGTTAAGCAATTATATTAAATCCGGAAGGCAGGCTGCTACACTTAGCCAACCATCTTTCTGACTTTATGCAAGCCCTGCACCAGCCGGTCTATTTCTTCAATTGTATTATAAACAGAAAAAGAGGCCCGGGAGGTTCCGGCTAGTCCAAGCCGCTGCATGAGGGGTTGGGTACAGTGGTGGCCCGTCCGGATGGCAATTCCCTGCTGATCCAGAAGTACCCCAATGTCCTGGTGGTGAATTCCCTCCATTACAAAGGAGATCACGCTTACTTTCTCATTTGCAGTACCCACGATACGCAGGCCATCGAGGCTCTGCAGGGCCTCAGTGGCGTAGTCCAGGAGCTGCTTCTCGTAGTCGGCTATGGCATCTATTCCCAGACTTTCTACGTAATCTACGGCCGATTTGGCCGCCACTACGTCGGCAATGTTGGGCGTACCGGCTTCAAACTTGTAGGGAAGCTCGTTGTAGGTGGTTTTCTCGAAGGTCCCCTCCTTGATCATTTCCCCGCCTCCCCGGTAAGGGGGCATGGCGTTGAGGATATTTTCCTTACCATAGAGAATACCCATACCCGTAGGGCCGAACAGCTTATGTAGCGAAAAGGCATAAAAGTCACAATCCAGCGCCTGCACGTCGAGGTGCAGGTGCGAGGTAGCCTGGGCGCCGTCGATCAGTACTTTGGCACCCACTGCGTGTGATTTTTTGATGATCTCGGCTACGGGGTTAATGGTACCCAGGGCATTGGACACATGAACCACCGATACAAATTTGGTACGCTCCGAAAGCATCTTTTCAAATTCTTCCATCACGATTTCTCCCCGCTCGTTGATCGGAATCACCCGCAGTACGCAGCCTTTCTCTTCGCAGAGCATTTGCCAGGGTACAATGTTGGAGTGGTGCTCCATGGTACTGATCAGGATCTCGTCGCCTTCTTTCAGGAACTTTCGTCCGTAGGTCTGGGCTACCAGATTGATACTGTCGGTAGTACCGTATGTAAACAGGATTTCTTCGGGCAGACGTGCCTTCAGGAGCCCCTGAATATGGCGACGTGTCGCTTCAAATTCTGACGTAGCTTTCTCGGCCAGGTGGTGAATGCCCCGGTGAATGTTGGCGTTGGTGTGCTCGTAGTAGCCAGACAGCGCGTCGATCACCTGACGGGGCTTCTGCGTGGTAGCGGCATTGTCAAGGTACACCAGTTGTTTTCCGTTAATCTGTTGGTTCAGAATTGGAAAATCATTCCGGATTTTTGCAATATCAATGGATGCAATATTTTGTTCTACTAGCATCAGGCAAGCTTTTGGGTAATGATTCCTTCGAGATACTCCCGAATTGGTTCTATTCTAATCTGACTGATGACATCTTCGCAAAAAGCAAACATCAGCAGACTCAATGCCTCAGGTTTGGATATACCGCGCGAGCGCAGGTAAAAAAGAGCTTCTTTGTCAAGCTGCCCGGTGGTAGTACCATGCGAGCACTTTACATCGTCGGCAAATATTTCCAGCTGAGGCTTGGTATTCATGGTCGCTTCGGGTGAAAGCACCACATTCTTGCACGACTGAAAGGCGTTGGTTTTTTGCGCATCCTGTCGCACAAATATTTTACCATTAAACACCCCCGTAGACTTACCCCGCAGAACGCCCTTATACAGTTCGTTGCTTTGCGAGTTGGGTTTGCGGTGATCGGCTATGGTATGGTTGTCGATGTGCTGCTTCCCGTCGGGGAAGTACAAGCCATACATGAATGTTTCGCAGTACTCGCCATCAAGTGCTATATTGAGGTTGTTGCGAATAAAAGCGCCATTCAACGACACCGTAGCGGAATAAAAGTGGCTGCGGTCTTCCATAACTACCTGGGTAGTACCGATGTGTGAGGCGGTCCCGCCTTCGTTCTGCACTTTGTAGTACTCTACGTGTGCCTCTTTGCCTACGTGAATTTCGCTCACGATGTTGGTCAGGGAGTGCTGCTCACCCAGCGTCAGAAAGGACTCGGTAATCTTTACTTCCGCCCTTTCTTCTACCACAAAAAGATTACGTGGCTGCGAGGCAACATCTTCGGTGCGGGTATCTGTAATGAAATAGAGCATAACGGGCTGCTCAACCGTTTTTCCGGCCGGCACATGAATATAAAGGCCATCACCGGCAAAGGCCGTATTGAGCGCCGTGAAAGCCTCCTGCTGCGAATCGGCCATTTTCCCAAACCAGGCATTCACCTCGTCGGGCTTTTCTTCCAACGCCTGCCGCATGGGCAAAATGGTAATGCGGTCGGCGGGGGAAACAATGGTAGAAAGGCTCGCCTCGTATTTGCCATTGACAAAACACAGAATGTTGCCAGACACATTAGGAATTGCAATCCGATTGAGATCTTCCTGCGTCAGGGTATGGGGCGCCGAGAAATTGTAGTCGCGGCCTACCAGGTTTCGGACATTGCTGTACTTCCACTCTTCGTTTTTGGGAGTAGGGAAACCCAGGTCTTCAAAACGCGCCAGCGCCTGCCGCCTGGTCTGATAAAACGGACTTTGTGCTTCGCCGTTGACAGCCTTTTCCTGGCTGCGAAAATCAGCAATTAACTTTGACTTTAAATCTATGGTTTCGGTACTCATTCGTTTGTTCGGATAAATTTACTTAGAAAAATCAGGGGGTAATCAGGCGTGGGCGGCTTCCACTTCGGCCTTGATCCAGTCGTATCCTTTTTCTTCCAGTTCCAGAGCCAGTTCTTTGGTACCTGACTTCACAATCCGGCCTTTGTAAAGCACGTGCACGTAGTCTGGTACGATGTAGTCGAGCAGGCGCTGATAGTGCGTCACCACGATGGTCGACTTATCCGGCGAGCGCAGGGTGTTTACCCCTTCGGCCACGATGCGCAGCGCGTCAATGTCCAGACCGGAGTCCGTTTCGTCCAGAATAGATAGCTTGGGTTCCAGGACGGCCATCTGAAAAATCTCATTTCTTTTTTTCTCGCCACCCGAAAACCCTTCGTTGAGCGCGCGCTTCAGCAGTGAGTCGTTCATCTTTACGAGTTTTGCTTTCTCACGTACCATTTTCAGAAACTGCGCGGCGTCCAGAGGTGCCTCGCCATTATATTTTCTGATTTCGTTTACTGCGGTTTTCAGGAAGTTGATGGTTGTCACTCCGGGTATTTCTACCGGATACTGAAACGCCAGGAAAATGCCTTTTGCCGCCCTTTCTTCGGGGGCCAGTTCGAGCAGTTCCTCGCCTTCAAAAACCACTTCACCATTTGTTACCTCATAATCTTCACGACCGGCCAGTACGGATGCCAGGGTACTTTTACCCGAGCCGTTGGGGCCCATAATGGCGTGTACTTCTCCTGCTTTTACTTCCAGATTTATTCCGTTAAGTATCTTTTTGCCATCAATTGAGGCGTGTAAGTCGTTAATTTTGAGCATAGTAATCTATAAATGATTGTTAGTTTTTAATGTTGCAAAAGTACTAAGCTTTGGCCGTTAATTAAAATAAGGATTAGAATGTTTCTAAACAACCTCTTAGCTCTACTTATAACCCATATGCCGTGACGGATGTTCCCCGATTTCCTTCTTTATTGACTCGCAGTCGGGCAGATCATTTTATTTGAAATAATCTTTTTACTTTGCAGCTTATAAAAAGTGCAAAACCTTACCTATGAAATCCACGAAATCGAATTCTGATAAAATTAAAGTATCATCAGAAGTTGGCCGTTTACGCCGATTATTGATCCATAGTCCCGACCGGGGGCTAGGCAAAGTAGTACCTTCCAAAGCGCAGGATTGGTTGTTTGAAGATATCGTGCACCTGGATACCATGCGGCGCGAAGAGTACGACTACTACGTAAAGCTTCTCCTTTATTTTCTGGACCCTGAGAAGGTTAAGGGCAAAATTGCCGCCATCGACGCAGATATGACGCGTTCGTTTTACAAGCCAGGTACCCCGGGGTACTTCAACTCCGACCGGGTAATGGACCTGCAAAGCATGCTGGCCCATATCCTGCACGACGAAATTGTGCGCACCAAACTGATTGCCACCATCTGTGGCATCGAACGCTGCTCCTTTCAGACCCAGCAGGAGCTGACTACCCACGAGCCGGAAGAGTTGGCGAAGATCTTTATCTCAGGTTCTCTCTCCGGCGATCGGATGCTTTTTGCGCCGCTGCCCAACCTGATCTTTACCCGCGATATCGGGATCATCATCAATGACCACATCTTGCTGAACAAGCCCGCCAAGGCGGCACGTACCCGTGAATCGCTCCTGGCGCAGTACATTTTCTTTCATCACCCTCTGTTTGCCAACTATCGGGACAAAATCATTGAAATACCCGACAACGAAAAGCATTTTCTGCTGCCGGATGACGAAAAATTGAGTGATTATAACCGGTCTACGCTTGAAGGAGGCGATGTGATGATGGTAGCCCCCCG
>CATMVR010000449.1 GCA_950075905.1 uncultured Persicitalea sp.
GCCGGCAATGGCTATCGGCGGTGCTGAGCACGGGCATGGTAGGTCCGGCGGCCTTTGCGGGTCGCATGCAGGCCACCATTCATCGCTGGTCTGGCGACCGCAAGCCCAGCGGCTGGCAGTACCAGATTGGCAATGACGTGGTACTCAACTACGAGCTATACCACGAAAAAGAGTTATTGAACATCAGAGGGGCAGCCATGCTCACATCAAATCTGCTGCTGCGTGCGGGTACCCTATCAGATAAAATACAGGGCGGCCTGACGCTGACGGCGGGCCGCTTCGCTTCCCCTTTTGCCAACCGTACGCCCAGGCACAGAACTCAGCTGTATGCCTACGTACAGCCTTTGGCAAACCTGATTGGCTACGATGCCACCCTGCAGGGCGGGCTCTTCAACCAAAACAACCCCTACACACTGCCAGCCAGTGCCCTCAACCGGGTCACGTTTCAGGCTAACTACGGTGTGGTGGGCCGCATCGGCAAATTCTACGCCGAATACTACCGGAGCTACCTTAGTGCCGAGTTCAAAACCGGGCGGTCGCACCGGTGGGGCGGTGTAAAGGTGGGGGTATCTTTTTGAACCGAAAAATTGACGATAGCCACGATACTCTTAGCACACCAGCTGCTCGAAGAGCCGCCGCAGGGCCGCCTCGGGATCGGCGCAGAAGCCCGGGTGTACCCGGGAAGTCTGCATGACGCTGCTGCGCACGGCCGTCAGCCAGCGAAACCGCGACGCCAGGGGCAGCTGCCCGATGGCTCCGCCCAACTTGCCGCCCTGGCAGATGTGATCAAAAGCCCGCAGATACTCCCGCACTTCCTCGGGCGACAGCGTACGGGTCAGGGCATAGAGCCGTTGTGAATCTACCTCAGATAGTACTTTAAGAAAACGCAGGGAAGGACAGTACAGAATTACGCCTACATTGATAAACTCCTCACGCTCTACCCGGGGCACTACCCGCACAACGGCGTACTCATATAAGTGCTTTTCTTGCATGCAGTGCTTCGTTTAAAAATACTTCGGAGGCGGCAATCCGGGTTAGGAGAAATTGCTCATATACATGCCGTCGCTGGGTGGCCGTTTCGTCGGAAGAGGCATCAGTAAGCCAGGCATCGGGCAGAAGCGCCACGATGTCGCCGATCATCGCCGGCGTCAGCAGCGCGCGGTACTCGCTGTCGACGGCTTCCAGTTCGGAGGCGTATCGCAGCAGCACGTGCTCCTTCACCAGCGGAAAAGCACTCCGCGCCTGCTCTTCCCAGTTTTGCCCCGAATGGTGAAAGTAGAGCGACGCCCCGTGGTCAATAAGCCAGAGCTCTTTGTGCCACATCAGCATATTGGTGTTGCGCACGGTACGGTCTACGTTGGTCAGCAGGCAGTCAAGCCACACAATGCGCGAGGCCAGGCGGGCATCTACGGCCGTCACCAGGGGGTCAAATGTCATCGCCCCGGAAAGGTAGTGCAGCGCCAGGTTGAGCCCGGTGCTGGCCCGCAGCAAATCCTGAATCTCCTCGTCGGGCTCTGTGCGGCCAAAGGCTTCGTCGAGTGTGGCAAACACCAGCTCCGGCACCCGGAGGCCCAGCAACCGGGCCAGCTCCCCGCCGATGAGCTCGGCAATCAGCGCCTTGACGCCCTGCCCGGCCCCGCAAAATTTGAGAACGTACAGAAAACCGTCGTCGGCTTCGGCGAGCGCCGGCAGAGAACCTCCTTCGCGCAGGGGGGTTACGTAGCGGTGTACCTCCACGGTACGGAGTTGGGGCCTTGGGTATGCCATAGTGGGCTTTGACGAATGGAATTGAATAAAAAGGGAGCCGCCCGCCCCCTACGGGCAATGGTAGGTGTTGCCGGGCAGGAACGCTACCCCTCCTGGCCGAGCGTCAGGGACTTGAACGCGCGGGTCAGGCTGGTCAGTGACTCCTCCACCCCCATTCTTTCGAGGGAAGACGCACCCACAAATCCCTGTACCTGGGTTTTGTCCAATATAACCCGTACATCCTCGGGAGTGTTTATGGGCCCCCCATGGGCCAGACAGAAGATGTCCGGGTTTACCACCCGCCCAGCCTCCATAATGGCCTGCGTGCGCTCAACGGCCTCGTCCATGCTGCAGGTAGCGTCTACCACCCCGATAGACCCCCCCACGGTGGTGCCTACGTGCGCAATAATGGCATCGGCACCTACCTCGGCCATCTGCCGGGCCTCTTCGGGTTTGGCTACGTAGACAATGGAAAAAAGACCCATCATGGTAGCCAGGCGTACCATCTCCACCTCTTTGGCAAAGCCCATCCCGGTTTCTTCGAGTACCTGCCGCAGGTGCCCGTCTATGATGGCGTGCGTTGGAAAATTATTGACCCCCGAAAACCCCATCTCCTTTACTTTCAGCAGATGGTGCCACATTCGGCGGCGGGGGTCTGAGCCATGTACCCCGCAGATTACCGGCACCTCTTCCACCACGGGCAGTACCTCATACTCCCCGATCTCCAGCGCCACGGCGTTGGCATCGCCGTAGGCCATCAGCCCCGCCGAGGAGCCGTGGCCGGCCATTCTGAACCGCCCCGAATTATAGATAATAATCAGGTCGGCGCCGCCCTTCTCGATAAACTTGGCGCTGATACCCGTACCGGCACCGGCGGCTATGATTGCCTTATTTTGATTCAGTGTAGCTTGTAAACGGTCTCTGACTTCCTGCTTGGTGTAAGGGTTGCCCTTACCGGTCCATGGATTTGGCATAGTGGTTGGTTTGTATGGAATAAAAAATTTAAATAGATTCCTGGCCGGGCAAAGATACCGGTTTTGCTTCTTTGAAAGCATGCAACCGTTGCAGCAGGGTGGTCACGAGGGTTTCGGCAAAAGCCGGGTCGTTGATGTGGGCATCCGCCGACAGCACCTCCACTTCCGGCGGAGCGTACTCCCGGATGGCCTCAAAGAGGATCTGATCCGTTGCCGGACGAAAGAATACTCCTCCCGCCGCATCTACCTGCGATACGCCCCTTAGGGGCAAAACTACCGTTGCCGGTGCGCGTCCGCCATCAAGTTTCTGCACCAGCCTTTTGCCAAGCTCCCGGTTTTCGGCCTCGTTGGTGCGCATAAGGGTGACGTTGGGGGCCCAGCTGTACAACTCCCTCTCCCGGTAGTGTGCCGGTACGGTGTCAGGCTGCGCAAAGTTTACCATATCCATGCAGCCTGGCACCACCACCTGCGGAATCCCCATATCGGTAGCAGCCGTGAGGCGATCCGGCCCGGCGCTGCATACGCCGCCGCAGAGGTCATCGGCCAGCTCGGTGGTGGTTACGTCCAGCACGGCTTCAAAACACCCTTCCCGAATCAGCGCCTCCATGGTTTGTCCGCCCACGCCGTTGGCATGAAAGGCCATGACCTCGTACCCCGCTTTTTTTAATAGCTCCGTGCAGGCATCGACGCAGCCGGTGGTGTTGCCAAACATGCTGATGGCCACCCGCCCGGTGCCGCTCCGTTCAATGGCCGTTTCTGCCGTAGCCATGGCGCACAGGGCCGCGGCAGCCTGGGCGATCAGCGGCCTGATGAAGCTATTCAGCCCGGCCACATCCACCACCGAAGGCATCAGAACAATATCCTTATGCCCCATCGAGCGAGACAGGTCTTTGGCCGCCAGCGTACTCAGACAGAGCTTTGGTGTACCCAGGGGCACTTCCTGCATAGCGGTGAGGGCAATGTAGGTACCTCCCCCGCCACCCATACTGATCACCGCTTTTACCCTGCCCTCGGCCACCAAAGTGGCCAGTATGCGCGCCGCTCCCCGGCCCATTACGTCCACGGCCAGGCCCCGGTCCCTTTTGAGCCGCAGAGTGTCGAGCGCATGCCCCGCCTGCCTTGCCACCTCATCAGCTTCGATATCCACGGGAAAGAGGGGGTGGGTTGCCATCACCCCGGTGTTGATTGTCAGGATCGGCTCACCCCGTGCCAGCAGGCATTGCCGCAGGTAGTCGAATACCTCTCCTTTGGTATCGAAACAGCCTAACAGGATTATACAGGAGTTTTTCATAATTTTAGTCCAGGCTTTGGGTCATTAAAAATCCGGCGTTACCGGGGTTGGGGTACCGAAATGTTAAGGTGGCAATCCCTGCTTTTTACTTTCTAAAATTGGGGAGAAGCCCCTTTTTTCGAGCCATATATCCATAAAGAGCCCATTTTTCACTATTTGACACCTTTTTCATGATAGATCTTTCGGATTTGCAGGCCCAGATACGGTCGTTCCACCTGCTGAACGACGAGGAAACGGAGGCTATGCTTGCTATCTGGCGACCACTCGACATAAACCGAAAAGTACAGCTTACCGTGCAGGGCGAAACCGAAAAGTACCTGTATTTTGTCCGGGAAGGTCTGCAGCGGGTATACCATCTCGACGACCGGGGACGGGATACCACGCTGGTATTTACGTACGCTCCTTCCTTCGGCGGGGTCATCGATTCGTTGCTGTCGCAACGGCCTTCGCGTTATTTTTACGAAACGCTCACGCCATCCTCACTCCTCCGAACGAGTTTTTCCGAATTGGACGTACTCATGCAGCGGTATCCGTCCATCGAACGGCTGATCCGACGGGGCCTTACGGATGCGCTGGCGGGGATCATGGAACGATTGGTAGAAGTACAGGCGTTTAGCTCCGATGAAAAGTTTCTGTCGCTTCTGAAAAGGAGCCCGCACATTCTGCAGCTTGTACCCCACAAGTACCTGGCCAGCTACCTGGGAATTGACGCCACCAATTTCAGTAAACTGATAAACAAACACCGCATCTAAAAAAGATGGTAAATACCAAGATTTCTCCTACCAAACCTCCGGACCTTTGACGCAGCGAACAACCTATTTATTCGACAAAAGATGAGAGACTACGCAATAGAAGTATGGATGGCTCCGCTGGTGCAGCAGGTAGAAGAGCATATTTC
>CATMVR010000450.1 GCA_950075905.1 uncultured Persicitalea sp.
CCAGTTCGGCGTATCCACTTTTTAATTTCATTTTGTCGTGGTACTCAAAGATCCCCGCTTCGCTTACCGCCATCTGCTGAATGGGAAAGTACAGAATGATCGCTTTTTTAACCCATTCGTTTACTTTCCAGGAACCATCAGAAAGGGGCTCAGCAACGCGTAAACGGCCTTTATCGACTTCTTCTATAATGTTTCTGATAGCCTCTACGGTGTCGTTTTCTTGTAACAGACTTCGGTTTTCCCAGCAATTTTCAATGATAGATTGTACGGACATTGTTAAAGTAATTGTTTAATAAAATAAATTTAACGTATTGATTATGAGATGTATACATCCTTAATAATAAACATTATTCCGAAATTAAATTTCATGAAAATGCTATATTTAAGTTTTGTGATAGGCCTCAGTTCTACGTCTTAAGTAAATTTACATACTTCCTTTCATTTATCAGCACTCCTACCCCATCAATTCTTTTCTAAGGAGTGATTTATCTATCAGGAGGACGCAATACTCCAATTCTTATATGATAGAATCAGAAGGCGAAAATCAGCGCATAGATTGGATATTTTTTAGATGTTGTATTCGCACTGAAAAGAACACAAGTCCCAAGTTATACGAACTCACCACATTCTTTATACTATTATATTTAGTAATTTACTATCGCTAAATTAGCATTTTACTAAAAAATTGCTAATTTAAATACTATTTAACTAAATTCATATGCCTTCGTTACTAAACTTATTGTACTTATCTCTTAGCTCTCTCTATCTTATTTTTACTTACTCTTACCACAAGATTTTTTATTAATATTGCCCTTGTAAACAAAACCAGAACAAAATGTCAAAAGTAAAAGTCGCTATTAACGGTTTCGGACGAATCGGCCGCCTTGTGTACCGTCAGATCTACGATATGCAGGGTATTGACGTTGTGGCTATTAATGACCTCACTAGCCCATCAGTACTTGCCCACTTGCTAAAATACGATACTGCACAGGGCAGATTCAACGCAGAAGTTAAATCAACGGACAAATCCATTGTAGTCAATGGTGAGGAGGTTGTCATATATGCACAACGCGATCCGGCTCAGATTCCCTGGAATGAGCACGATGTAGACGTGGTGCTGGAATGTACCGGTTTTTTCACAAGTAAGGAAAAGGCCGAGGCTCACATCACTGCTGGTGCCAAAAAGGTAGTTATCTCCGCCCCTGCTACGGGTGATCTGAAGACTATTGTTTTCAATGTTAACCACAGTATTCTGGATGGCTCAGAAACCATTATCAGCTGCGCATCCTGTACTACCAACTGCCTTGCCCCCATGGCGCAGGTATTGGAGCAGAAGTACGGAATTGTGAATGGTCTGATGACCACGGTTCACGCCTACACGAACGATCAGAATACGCAGGACTCTCCACACGCAAAAGGTGACCTTCGCCGTGCAAGGGCTGCCGCGCAGAATATCGTTCCCAACAGCACGGGTGCTGCCAAGGCCATTGGTCTGGTACTTCCCGAGTTGAAAGGAAAACTGGATGGATCGGCCCAGCGTGTCCCTACCCTAACTGGTTCATTGACCGAACTGACCTGCATCATCGGCAAGGAAGTTACGGTTGACGAAATCAACGCGGCGATGAAGGACGCTTCCAACGAAAGCTTTGGGTACACAGAAGATGAAATCGTAAGCAGCGATATCATCGGCATTACCTATGGCTCTCTCTTTGACGCCACGCAAACCAAAGTTCAGAAAGTTGGCGATACGCAACTGGTAAGAACCGTGAGCTGGTACGACAACGAAATGTCGTACGTGTCTCAGCTGGTAAGAACGGTAGAGTATTTCGCCAAGTTGATGTAAGTTACAATACTTACAAGTACTATACGTACAAATCCGGGACCCCTCAGGTTCCGGATTTTGTATTTTCTGCCCGTATATAATTAATTGTAAACCCTTTGGCTACGAATATTTTTTCGTAATGCGTTACAATGTTGTGGTGATAAACCTGCAATGGCGAGTGATAGAGGTCAGGTGTGTGGTCTAGGATTTGGAGACCAGAGCAACGGGGAATTGTATCTAGACTATATGCATAGAGTTCGGGACTATCGGTTTTTAGATGGAAAATCCCACCGGGCTGCAGGTATTTGACATACTGGTCCAGAAAATAGGAATTTGTGAGTCGTTTCTTTTCATCACGTTCGCGAAGTTGAGGATCGGGATGCACCAGCCAGATTTCACTGATATCATTCTCACCAAAAAACTCGTCGAGATACTGGATAGATACTCTCAAAAAAGCAACATTGGTCAGGCCTTTTCCAGAAGCTATTTTACTGCCCCGGGCTATCCGGTCGCCCTTGATGTCGACACCGATAAAATTCTTGTCGGGAAACTGTTCGGCCAATCCGATGGTGTACTCCCCTTTCCCGCAGGCTAGTTCCAGGACGATGGGGTTATGGTTGTAGAAAAATTCGGTCTGCCATTTTCCTTTTATCGAAGTGTAGAGGGGTTTGCCTCTCTCAATTACATTCTCTGCCTGATTACTAAAAAGGTATTTGTCTTTTTTACGACGTGTCACGGGTACTGGGTTACTATAATTGATCTAAATCTGCCACCACAAAGGTACTGCCTCCCACATAGATTACATCCTCTGAAGACGAATCTTTCAAGGCCTTTTCCAGGGCCCTGTTGACATTATCAAAGGCTTCGCCGGTAATTCCGTATTCCAGGGCCTTTGCTGCCAGCTGTGGGGCCGGAATGGCCCGTGTATTGGCCGGCTGGCAGAAGTAGTAGCTCGCATTTTTGGGAAATAGTGCCAAAATAGTAGCCAGGTCCTTGTCGGCTACAAACCCGAGTACGAAACGAAGCTGACGATAGTCCAGTCCGCGGAGCTGTTGCAATATACTCTGGAGCCCCGCCTGGTTATGGGCGGTATCGCAGATAACCCGAGGCAACAGCCGGAGCGTTTGCCAGCGTCCTTTCAAACCGGTTGTTTCTTTTACCCGGCGGAGACCTTCTACTACCGCTTCTTCGCTGATTTCAAAGCCTTTTTCCTGTAAAATTCGCAGCGCTATCAGTACTCCCTTCACGTTTTTTTCCTGGTAATTGCCCGACAAATCAAGCGTTAAAGCGAGCTCACGATCTCCGTCAGAAACATGCTCAACAGCCCGAATGTGCAAACTCTCAGGATCATAACGAACTTCCCGGAGATCCACCAGGTTTTCTGCCAGGTACAGGTCAGCGTTCGCTTCGGTTGCCTTGTTTACAAATACGTCGATTACTTCCTGCTCAGCTGATTCTGACACCACAACGGGTACCCCTGGCTTGATGATTCCTGCTTTTTCGGCCGCAATTTTGGGGAGGGTATCTCCCAGATACTGCATGTGATCAAAGCTGATGTTGGTAATCACGGACACCTCCGGCACGATGATATTGGTTGAATCCAGACGCCCCCCCATCCCCACTTCCACCACGGCCATATCAACCCCCTGCCGGGCAAAGTAGGCAAAAGCCATGGCCACCGTTACCTCAAAAAAAGAAGGCATGGCGCTTTCTATAAAATCACGATGGGCTTCCACAAACTCCACCACAAAGGTTTCGTCTACCACCTCACCATTGATGCGGATACGTTCGGTAAACGATTTGAGGTGGGGAGATGTGTACAACCCTACCTTATAGCCCGATTGCTGGAGCACAGCCGCCAGCATGTGGGAGGTACTCCCCTTGCCATTGGTACCTGCTATATGAATCGATTTGAAAGAATTCTGAGGGTTTCCGAGCCGGGCGCAAAACTCCCGGGTAGTAGTAAGGCCCGGCTTGTAAGCCCGGGCCCCCTGATTTTGAAACATTGGCAAACGACTATACAGATAGTCTATTGCTTCCTGGTAGGTCATACGTTATCTGGCACTGATTTTAAATGTAATGGTACCCACCGACTCGTCGGGGACGTTGGCTGCTTTTTGCACAAAGGTAAGCGCCCGAACAGCTTCTTTGTACTTGTTGATCACCGCATAATCTGTCACGGTAGAACGAAGCTGGATCACATTTCTGACGCGACCGTTGCTCCCTACGATGATTTTGAAGGTTATTTCTCCGGTTGCATCTGAGTTGTCGTTTACCGAGGGAGGACGTGACCAGGCCCAGCCATTGAGGTTAAGACCGACGGCTGTTCCGCCACCGCCGCCGCCACCTTTGTAGGATTTTGAGTACAGGCTTCCGTCTTTGGCGCCCTTATCACCCACGCCGCTGGCATCATCGCCGTTGTTATTACCCCCAACACCTTCTTTTGTGCCATTGGTCCCGTTACTTCCTGATCCTGAACCCTTTGATTTGGTAAATAGGGCATCACGGTTAATGGTTTTGGTAGGTGCGGGTGTTGTGGAGGTGGAGGTACTCGATGTATTGCTCGTCACCTTTTTGGATTCGTTGCGCTCGGGCTCTTCCACCGGGCTCTCTGCCTTCGATGTGATAACGGGCTTCTCAGCCACCCGGGTGGTAGGCTTTACAGGTTCGGGACGCGGAGACGGTGGCGTTGGCTTGGGGGCCTCCGCCTTCTTTTCTATCTTCTCCTCGCCTGCTTTCATGTTTTCGGCAATCTTGGAGTCGCTCGGTTTGTTGAACGTCTGAATGTTTCCGCTGCCCACATCACTGGTACCGTAGTTTACTTCCACAAAAAGCTCCATCGGGCCCACTGTCGGCGCGGATTGATTGAGCCGGATGAAGAAAAAAGTAGTTAACAGAAGAAATGTAGTAGCAAGAGAAATTGCCCAGGATTTCATGATTCTCTCCCGGTCTTCAGCTTGAATCAGTACCATATGGATCGTTTTTGTCGTATAACGTAAAAGTAAAGGTAAATCGTGTATCTACAAAAAAAGGCCCCGGAGGGCCTTTCTACAAATAGCAATACGTTTAAATTTATTTTTTTC
>CATMVR010000451.1 GCA_950075905.1 uncultured Persicitalea sp.
ATCGTACTGGGTGGCGGCTACTACGCCTTCACTGCCAGAAAACCCGTGCTGGGTGGCGGCGTTTTTAACGCTGAGTTCGAATATCACCATAAAGAAAGGTGGTCTTTCGCAGCGGGTATCCTCACCACGCAGTACCATTACCGTCAGGAAGGATCAAGCGCCAGTACGCTGGACGGAATTCCTATCAACCGGGGTAGCGAATTGCAGAGTAATTTTCTGGTCAAGTACAAGTTCCTGGAAAAGGGTGCCTTCACGTTCCAGCTTGGCGCAGGAGCGGGTTTGATTACTATGGGTAAAAATGTAGAAGTTAATACTTCTACTTCGTCCTCTAACTATTTCACTTCCTATACCGATCTGGGCTTTCCGGTTGTTGCCGAAACGTACGCCCGCATTACCGGTCATTTTCTGGTAGGTGTCAAGCTAGGTACCTTCATCTTTCCCGACTATCCCATCATTGGCAACAACGCAAGTTTGCAGCTGCGGTATAGGTTATAGAATTTCAAGCTACAAAAAAACGTAGCCGGGCAAATCAGCACGGCTACCGCTTTTTACAAGTAATTGGCAAAAAACTAACTGCCGCTTAATCTGTTGCCTGTGTCCCCACAGGCATAAGTATAACGTTACTTTTTTTGTGTTTTTAGACAATAAAAATTACCCATACTAATGCAAAACTCCAAGTTTATTTGACCAGGGCAATGACGTTCATAGTTGGGAGCAGAAGCAGCTGACCGTCTCCGGGGTACTTTCCTTACAGCTTTATTCATCCATTAGAAAATTAATAAATACCCTAACCATGTCTCTAACAAAAGCGCTTCGAGGCGCAGTACTTTATGCTGTTGGCGTCGTACTGTACGGGGTAGTCTTTCTATACCCTTTTGCTTCTCTGCTCGAAATACTGCTTTCAATCATACTCTTAACTGTGGTTCTGATATTTGTCAGCAATCTTGTGCCCCTCCTTCACAAGTGGTTTGATTTTGCACTGATTGTCAATTTTCTACTGTTACTACCCGTTATGTTGTACCTGATTTTCAATGGGACTGACACCTTTGTTTTTCTAAAATATCTCTATATGTCTCTTATAGTGAGCATACTGACAAACCTGCCGGCCTACATTCTCAGCAAAGCAGGGCTATTCCATATATATGGGGAGTTTTTGCCACTCGCTACGGGAATACTAACAGTAAGGCTAATGGCATGGGCCGGCCTGTCGAGCCTTTTGGCCACCCTAATCTATTGGTTGTATCAAAGTATTGTTTTCTGATGCATTCACTCAAACAGGCCTGGGTGGGGGTATAAAATTCCTGGGTTGGTATTACAGGTCTGGCCGAAAAGCTTTTAGTTCGATGAAAATCTGTGTATTTTTGTTCAACACCAAAGTACTCTACTTATCCATAAGCCAATGCCCTTACAATTTGATGATCACGGGAATGTAGTTCCCTACAAAATAATTGAATTGACTATGGAGGAGTATTCCGAAGCTTTTGTAAAAGAGTTTCCCGATTCACAAACCAGAGGTATTTTGTATGATAAACTGGTAAAGTATCGGTATGACCTTTTCAGAGCGATTAAATCATCTTTCCCACAATGGGTCGATGGTAGTTTTGTGACTCTAAAACTCAACCCAAACGACATTGACCTGGTCAATCTGATTCCATTTAATGCTACTCTTGATTTGTCCATTGAAAATCTGATACCTTATTTTACCGTAGGTGGATCACTCGAAAATTATCAAATAGATGCTCACCTTATACCCGTATATCCCAAAACTGACCCGCGTTTTGAAAATACAGAGGTGCGTATGGCCTATTTCAAAGAGTGGTTTGGCCACGACCGTACTAAAAACCCCAAAGGTTTTATTGAACTCAATGCCTCATGACAGAACCCCGCGATCCCGATACGATCATTCGAGAAATTAATGACCTAAATCAAGTCATTGCGCATACGCAGAAGACTTTGCAGCAGTTTCCGGACGATCAATTGCTGCAAATAGCTTTGCAGCAGGACCAACACCGAAAAAAGACTCTCGCCAAAGAACTACACCTCAGCCTGACTCTCTATCTGTATCAGTTGGTTTGACCGCCAGGACAAATTCTATGGGTGAGACAGTTGGGTAAGAGCCTGTAAACCAGTATTGAGCCCTACCGCGGCTCGCTACCAACGCAAAGAAGCACCATGACAAACCGGTATCTCCGCCGGAGCGCCGAAAAAATTAACCGGAACCTGAATCATCAGTCCCCGGGCCACGAGCCACACCCCGGCCACGGCCATCAGGATGGGCGTCAGGCGGCGCACGCGGGTGCGCAGGCCGGGCGTAAACCACTGCTTGAAAAACCCCACCGCCATCATGGCGGGCAGAGTACCTACCCCAAACAAAAACATATACAGCGCGCCCTGCCACGCACTACCGGCCGCCACGGCGCTCACCAGCGCCAGATACACCAGCCCGCAGGGCAGCAGGCCGTTGAGCATCCCCAGGCCCGCCCAGCCGGGCATACTTTGGCTATGCAGCAGCCGGGCCATCCCGGTTTTGACGCGCAGCACGGCGCTCTGCCAGAACCTGGGTACATGCAGGTACCGGTCCAGCTGCGAAGGCCACAGCACGTAGGCCAGCATGAGTACCCCCGCCGCTACGGACAGGTAGCGAAAGTACCCCACCCACACCAGCGCCCCACCCAAACTCCCGATGAGTGTACCCAGCAGGGCGTAGGTCGTAGCGCGGCCGAGGTTGTAGGTGAGCAGGCCCGCGACCTGCCGCGTCCGGCTGCCCCGGTGGATGGGCAACGCCAGCGCAATGGGCCCGCACATGCCCACGCAGTGGAAGCTACTCAGAATACCCAGGGCCAAAGCAAGCGAAAACATGGTTGGAAAAGTTTATTTCTGAATGGTGATGACGCCTTCGTTCCAGTAGGAAACGGTGCCGTTTTTCCAGTCGAATTGCAGCAGGTACCGTCCCGGTTGCAGGCTCGCCAGCGGGATGGCCTGCTGGTTTTGCGCGTCGGGCTGTACCTTGAACTGAATATCTTTGCTATTGTCGGACGGACAGTACAGATTGACGGTACCGGATAGTTGGCCGGCACTGAAATCAGCCGGGTAGCTGATCCGGATGGCGGTGTCGGTCACTTCCCAGCGTAGCGGCGTAGTCAGGGCGTTGGCGCGTGCAACCTTGTCTATTTTTTTCTGGAAGCCCAGCTCTTCGGCGTAGTAGTTTTCGGTTACCAGGTCTACTTTCTGGTTCATGCTCATGGTTACCAGCGTGAGGATACCAATAACAAAACCGATGTAAAGCAGGGCAATGCCGGTGCCCCAGCTGATACTAGTTCTTGGTTCTTGGTTCTTGGCGGCCGCCGCTGCGGTTCTTGGTTCTTTCATTTTTTAGGTTTTTATGATTTTTGGGGATTTGGCGTTGTGCCTTTACCCACCCCACCCTTCGGGCACCCCTCCCCAGAGGGGAATTAAAAAAATGACTTCTTTGAAGCCATCAATAACTGGGAATGCCTCCAAGGGTCGACACTACAAAATTCCCCTCTTGGGAGGGGCGGCCCCTAGGGCCGGGGTGGGTAAGGGTACCCCGCCCTACCCTACTCCTCCGGGGCCATGAAGGTGGTTTCAAACTCTTCCAGCTTATCATCCCCCGCGTATACCGAAAATTTAATATCCGTCTTTCGTTGGCTTAGTTGGGATTTGGGAATGGTCACGAATACTGTACCCTGCGACATGCCCACGGGGTCGAGGGTCAGATCGGGGGTACCGGTGGCCGGCACTCCGGCGAAGCGGAGGGTACCCTGTGGTGATTCCAGCCGGATTTCGGGGGTGATTTCGTGGTTGGTTATGTTGAAAATCTTGAACGTATACAGGTTACTGATGGTCCCGTCGGCATTTTCGATGTACTGCGTGCCGGGCGCGCGGAACAGGGTGGTTTCGGTATCGGTGCGGGTTACCACCAGGTAGCCCAGTACCGTCCAGAGCAAGGTCAGTACCACAATGTACCCAATGGTGCGACCCGTAATGAGCTTGTTGGTACCCGAGGCAATGGCATTTTCAGACGTGTACCGAATCAGTCCCGGCTCGAAGCCTACCTTATCCATAATGTTGTCGCAGGCATCGATGCAGGCCGTGCAGTTGACGCACTCCATTTGGGTACCGTTGCGGATATCGATACCCGTAGGGCATACAGCCACGCACTGAAAACAACTGATGCAGTCGCCCTCCTTCCGTTCCTGCCCCTTGTGCAACTTGCCCCGGGGCTCGCCCCGCTCGTAGTCGTAGGCTACCAACACAGAGTTCCGGTCCAGCAGTACCCCCTGCAAGCGCCCGTACGGGCAGACCACGGTGCAGGCCTGATCGCGCAGCCAGGCAAAGTTGAAATAGAAAATCAACGTAAAGGCTACGATACCCGAAAAAAGACCAATATGCTCAGCAATAGGCTCCGTAATGATTTTTTGCAGTTGGTCTACCCCTACTCCGTAGGCTACCAGCAGATTGCCGATCAGGAAGGAAATGAGCAGGAATACGACCCACTTGCTGCCTTTTTTGATGATTTTATCGGTAGTCCAGGGGGCTTTATCGAGGGCTTTCTGCTGGGTGTGGGTACCTTCGATGGCGTACTCTATTTTCCGAAAAACCATTTCCATAAATACCGTCTGCGGACAAGCCCAGCCGCACCACAACCGACCGAAGATGGTGGTAAACAGCACGATGAACACCATGAACGACAGCATCGTAAGGCCAAAGAGCCAGTAGTCCTGCGGCCCGATGAACAACCCGAACACAATGAATTTCCGCTCGATGACATTGAAAAGAAACAGCGGCTGTCCGTTGAGTTTGATAAATGGCCCGGCAAAGAGCAGCGCCAGGGCTATTACCGAAAACCAAACGCGGCGGGGATGCCAGG
>CATMVR010000452.1 GCA_950075905.1 uncultured Persicitalea sp.
CTTCACAGAATACGAATGCTGCCCTTACTACTCACCCGTATGCATTCCTGACCACTGCCGGTGGACTGCGGGCTGCTATGGCACCCTATGTAGAGTCAGTAGGACAGTATAAAATGCAGGTGTTTCCGGATAACGTAAACGACTTTTTCCGGACGGGAAGAATCTCGAATACATCACTGAATATTTCGGGCGGCTCCGAGAAGGTAAGTTATAACGTTTCTGCTGGTTATAATGCGGAAGAAGGGTACATCCCGGAAAACGGACTCAAGCGCCTGAACCTGGGTCTGGGCCTCAATGCGCAGCTGACCAGCAAACTGTCGGTGATAACCTCCTTTAATTTTGCCAACACTGATCAGTACTCGCCCCCATTAAGTGGTGGTACTGGTAACAACGCCCTTGATTTCCCATCTGTACTTGCCAACGTGATGTATACTCCCCGGCAGGTGAATCTTATGGGATGGCCTTTTGAAAACCCTCTGACGGGTGGAACGGTATATTTCCGGTCTGGAAATGACATACCCAACCCACGTTGGGTGCTCCAGAACTACAAAACAACCGGTGTAGTCAATCGTCTTTTCACAGCTACCAGCTTCAATTATCAACTGACCAGCGACCTGAGCCTTTTGTACAAAGTGGGATTGGATACATATACTGAGAACCAAAAGTATATGTTCAATAAGGGCGGGACAACATTCCCCAACGGATTCTACAATACCGTAGATATTAATAACCGTATCTGGGACAACAGTGTGATCCTTTCTTATTCAAAAAATGTGTCTGACAAGTTTGCTATGTCTGCACGCCTGGGCGGAAACATGCGGAATGACCTGAACAGCGTGAACGTGGCTACTAGCCAGAATCAGTTGGCCCGCAATCTGTATCGCCATAGCAATTTTATTGATAACGTAGCGAGTGACTTCACTCAGGAAGAAACCCGGATGGGTATTTTTGGCGAGATAACGGCGGATATCAACAACTACCTTTTCTTAAACGTAGCGGGTCGTAATGACTGGACCTCCACCGTAGAGCCGGAAAACCGTCGGATTTTCTACCCCTCTGCCAGCGTTTCGTTTATTCCTACCACGGCTTTCGGCGGTTTGGAGTCGAGCTTCCTGAATTACCTCAAGATTCGGGCCGGTGTAGGTACCTCAGCCGGATTTCCCAATCCGTATAGCACCCGGAACGTGCTCAATCAGAGTGCTCGCGGCTTCCTGAATGCATCAGGCGCTACCATACAGACGCACTCGGTAGATAACACGCTTGGTAACCCCAATCTAAAGCCTGAGTTACAGACCGAATATGAGTTTGGTTTGGAAGGTCGATTGCTCAACAACAATCTTAATTTCGACCTGACGCTATTCCGTCGTGATACGCGCAACCTGATCACGAGAACGCCGTTGGACGCCTCTACCGGGTATACCGCAACGACGATCAACATTGGAAAAATTCGCAACGATGGTATCGAGTTGAGCATGGGAGGAACGCCAATTCAAAACGATAATTTCTCGTGGAATGTAAACCTGATTTATTCGAGAATATTGCCACAGACTCTGGATCTGGGAGGTCAGCTGCAGGAGGTACAAATCGGAGGAGGCTTCACTACTCTGGGTAACTTTGCCATCGTGGGTCAGCCTTACGGTATCATCAAAGGAGGCGGTTTCCGTCGCAACGATCAGGGACAGTACTTGGTAGATGGTGGTGGATATCTTCAGGCCACAACCACGCCGGTTGTGCTGGGTAATCCTAACCCGGCTTTTACATCAAGTTTAATCAATGGCATTACGTATAAAGGCTTTTCCTTTGATTTTATGATCTCTTACCGTCACGGTGGAGCTATGTATTCATCCACTGCTGGCGCCCTGATGGGTCGTGGTCTGACCTACGACACTGGCCTGGAAAAAGGATACGACCGCGCGCAAACATTCCTTTTCCCTGGTGTAAAAGCGGATGGTGCTCCCAACGATATTCAGATTACGGCATCTGACGTAGGGTTTAACAACCTGTACTTCTTTGGAGATGAAGGTCGTATGTACGATGGTACTACCATTCGTCTGCAGGAGATGTCGCTCGGGTATCAATTCCCCAAGGCGCTCCTGAGTAAGATAAAAGTAAAAGGAGCCTCGTTGGTACTTTCTGGAAACAACTTGTGGTACAAGGCTTTGTACTTCCCTCCCGGTCTGAACTTCGATACCGACAACCTGGGGCTTGGCGTGGGTAATAACCTTGGATTCGAGTACCTCACAGGTCCGAGTGCCAAGCGGTATGGCGCTACCCTGAAGATCACATTCTAATGTCAGTCATCAGGAGATGTCCTATTCTAAAAAACGTATATTATCTCATTCAATATAATATGATGCAAAAAATTAAACAATCTCTGTTAGTCCTGCTGACAGTATTGGTGAGTGCCTGTTCGCTTGACCTGTTGGACAATCCCAACGCGGTGACGACGAGCAACACCGATATAAACTACCTACTCAATCGAATTGAGCTGGACTACGCGGGACACTTCAACCAAATGAGCGACCCCGGTATGCGCCTGACGCGCATGCTTAACCAAGGGGCAGCTATTTATGATAATGCTGTTTCGCCGGCCGGATTTGACGGGGCCTGGACGAATGCCTATGCCAACATCATGACCGACGTAAAGACGCTGATTCCGTTGGCAGAGACAGGCAAACTGTTTGTTCATGCAGGAATTGCCCGTACGATCCGGGCTTCGGTACTATTGAACCTGGTGGATGCATTCGGTGATGTGCCTTATACTGAGGCTATCGACGCGGCCAATTTCAACCCCAAGACCGATGCTGGTGCAGCCGTATATACCGCTGCTCTGGCAGAACTGGATCAGGCTATTCAGAACTTTGCAGCTGTTTCCAGCAGTATCCCCGCTGGCGACTTGTACTACGCAGGGAATGCCGATAGCTGGACCCGTTATGCCAACACGCTGAAACTGAAAGCGCTTCTTAATCGCCGGCTGGTGGATAAGGCTGGTTCTACAACCGCAATCAATGCCCTCATTGCAGGCGGCAAGTTGATCTCTACTGCGGCACAGAGCTTTCAGTTCAAATATGGCTCAAACCTTACCAACCCCGATACACGGCATCCCCGGTACGCAGGTCAATATGCTCCTACCGGTGGTGGTGATTACCAGTCGAACTCGTACATGGGCGCCTTGTATTCGTCCAAAGGGTTTCCCGATCCGCGTGTCAGGTACTATTTCTACCGTCCGGTAGTTGTAAACCCTACCGACGTAAACGCCCTCCGGTGCATTACCAACCAAAAGCCAAACCACTACTCTGCCAATGATGTATATTGTCTTCCAACTTCCGTGGGCTATTGGGGACGCGACCACCTGAGCAACGAGGGTATTCCACCAGATGGACTGCTTCGTACAGCCTGGGGTATCTATCCGGCCGGAGGTTTGTTTGATAACGATGCGGGCCGTCCTGTCTCGTTGGGAGCCGGTGCCGGCGGCGCGGGTATCCATCCGATCATGATGAACTCTTTTGTTGACTTTATGCTGGCAGAGGCGGCGTTGACACTTGGCACCACCGGTGACCCCAAAGCGCTGTTGAAGTCGGGTATTGAGAAGTCGATGGCTGCCGTACGCTCTTTGGCGTTGGGAACCACCGAAAGTGGCAAGATCGCCGCATTTGAAGCAGACAAAGGAATCGTATGGGCTACAGAAGTGAACAAGTACGTAACCAAGGTACTGGCCGATTATGACGCAGCAGCTAATGACGACGCTCGTCTGAATATTGTTGGTACCGAATATTGGCTGGCCCTTTACGGAAATGGCATAGAGTCGTATAACCTATACCGCCGCACCGGCAAGCCTGCCAATCAGCAGCCGGGTCTTGATCCGAATCCGGGTAACTTTGCCCGTTCGTACTACTATCCTACGTCTTTCGTAACGCGTAATACCAATGCGAAGCAAAAGGCTAACGTAACACAGCCTGTGTTTTGGGATAATAATCCTGCAACTCTGTTAAAGTAATCATGAGCCATCCCCTCCCGTGCCAACGGGAGGGGATAGCATTCACCAAATTTCAAATTGATTTTATGAAATATTTGAAAATACTTTCAATCTGTGGCCTATTGGGCGCATTTTTCATGGGGTGCGAATCACCCCTGGAAAACGAAAGGCTCGACGAATTCAGTTTTGAGCAGGGAGGATACATGCGGATTGTAAATTTTCCCATACCTGCCTTCACCGTTAGCAAAGCCAATCTGGGAGGTACCAAGCTGGAGGTACTCCATGAAGCAGTAACTCCTAATAAAGGTTCATTATTCTCCTCCTATGACCTGGTGATTCGCTTTGTCGACAATACTCCGGCCAACGGTACCAATAGCGTAGCAGATAAGGCGTTCAGAACGATCCCTTCTTCTTCTTTTACTCCCGATGCTACCACAGGCTATCCGCGCGCTACTATGACGGTAACGGGTCAGGAGGCTTTAACCGCAGTAGGCCTTACAGCGGATCAAATCGCAGCCGGCGACCGTTTCGAGATTCGGGGAACGATGAAGCTGAGCAACGGAAAATCTTTCAACGCAGCCAACACGGGCGTGAATATCACAGGTGGGGCGTTCTATAACTCGCCTTTTTTCTACCGTGTTACCGTAGCTAATTAATCGCTCTGAGTACACTTACATTGAAAAAGCCTTCCGGAAGCTAAACCGGAAGGCTTTTTCATGTCATCATGTGGTGAATTTCTTCTCTCTTTTCTATGCTTCCTTCCTCCGTGCCTCCATAAAGACGGCCCCAAAGATCAACCCTACCAGAAGGATAGAACTGATCAGATCAATGGTACGCCCGGTGCTGACCGAAATGGGATCAAAGCGGAATACAATGGTGTGCTTGCCGGCGGGGACCC
>CATMVR010000453.1 GCA_950075905.1 uncultured Persicitalea sp.
TTATCGAAGAAGATGCGGGCGAGGTGGTGGAATACCTCAACGTACAGGCTGCATCAAATGCCGTTGTATCACTTATTCAGAATCCGGCCGTTCGTGAAAGCAAAGGTATCAGAGCCTACCAGAAAGTACTCGAACGCCACAACACCGATCAATCCATTCAGAAAGTTATATCAATCATCGAGATGTACATGAAGGGTACGGCTTCCGAAATCCTTTCCCAGGCATGACCATTGCGTTTACCATTTGCTCCATTAATTACCTTGCCCAGGCACGTACCCTCGGTAACTCCCTCAAAGCGACGAATCCGGAGGTTCATTATTTTGTGGGATTGGTCGATAAGCTCGCAGGCGTCAACTTTGCCCCGGCGTATGAGCCAGAATACAATCTGATTGAGATTCACAAAATTGGAATTGAGGGCTTTGCCGAAATGTGCGACCGCTACAACATTACGGAGCTAAATACTGCGGTCAAACCCTTCTTTTTCAGCTACTTTTTCAACACCTACCCCGAGGCCGACAAGGTAATCTATTTCGATCCGGACATCATCGTTTATCAGCCTTTGACGGAATTGTCAGCCTCGCTTGACACTAACGATGCAGTGCTGACACCCCACGTGTGTACTCCCATTGAGGATAGGAAGACGCCCAATGAGCTGCACCACCTGAATACCGGTATTTTTAACCTGGGTTTTTGTGCGTTCCGGCGTAGTGAAGCTTCCCTTTCCTTCATTAAGTGGTGGGAAAGAAAACTGCGGTACGAATGCCTGATCGACCTCTGCGATGGTTTGTTTGTAGATCAGCACTGGATGGACTTTCTCCCTTTGTTTGTCGAAAAGACATACATTGAAAAAAATCCCGGCTATAACGCTGCCTACTGGAATTTGCACGAACGTACTTTCTGCCATGAAGCCGGACAGCACCAGGTCAATGGTACCTTTCCACTGGTCTTTTTTCATTACAGCGGCTATGATCCCAAAAACCCTCAGGCAATTTCAAAATATCAGGACCGTTTTAGTTTCAGTGAACGGCCAGACCTGAAAGCATTGTTTGACTATTATCACGATCAATTGCTAAGTAACGGGAACGAGTACTATAGGGCCTTTCCCTGTGCGTACATCAAGCCCCCGAAGATTTACAAATATGTACGGGTCAGAAAAGCATTGGTTTCACCCTTAAAATCCTTGCAAAGGCTTCTCGATACACAATAATGAAAGAACTGGTCACCATTGTCATTCCTGTACTCGAAAAGCCTTACCATGACTCGGAATTAAGTACCTTTAAGTACTATCAAAAGTATCTGGGCGATTTTCCCATAACTTTTCTGAAAGGAGAGTCTGCCGGTATACCGGATGGTTTGAGCGCTGTTTTCCCGCAAGCCGACAGTATGTCTTTCGATAGCCGGTACCTGCTTAACCAGCAGACGTTCACCCGGTTGTTACTAAACCCTGACTTGTACGAACAATTCAGCTGGACACGCTTTCTGCTCATTGCGGATCCGCATACAACAATCGTAAAAAATGAGCTGGCATACTGGTGCCGGCAAGGCTACGATCTGGTTCAACCGATTCCTGCCGTATCGGCAGAGTTACCAGTGGCAGATTTGTTGCTCAAACGATTGAATCCATTGGCTTTTGTGCAGAAATACCACCCAAAAGCGGGAGACATTGGGCAAACAGGTGGTTTCTCGCTTCGAAAAGTGGATACTTTTGCCAAATACACAAAAAACAAAAAACGCAGGACACATACGTTTTTTGATAATTTTCCCGAGGCGGAGAGCGATCAGCTATTCTGGGAATATTTCATCAATCAGTTCTCCCCTCAGCTCATTGTTCCCAATGCCATCAGCCGGCGGAGGTTTGTCCAATCGGCTGCCGCGGCCAACCAGGCACCGGCAACCGAAAAACCCTTTGCCATTTCAAATTAGCCTACTGAACATGAAATTGGTATTTACAATCTGTAATCGTACACAACTAAGCCATGCTAAATGTCTGGGTGAGTCACTGCGCGAGCACGCTCCCGGGCATATTTTTGTGCTGGGCTGGGTAGATACGGCACAGCTGCCGGCATTACCCGCCTGGATCCAGGTCATCAATATACCTGAACTGGGCCTTACAGCGTGGCCGTCTATGCAAGGCAGGTACTTTGATTTTGAATTACTGGCTGCTTGCAAACCGTTTTTTGCCCGGCATTTGCTGCAACAATACCCAAACTGCCAGGAACTAATATACCTGTCTCCCAGTACCTGTCTGTTCGGATCATTGGACTCAATTGTAGAACCTGAGGCCTTTGTGCAGCTAACACCAAACCGTACCCGGCCCATCGAGCCTCAAACAGGCTTGCTGGACAGAAACGTCCTGAATATTGGTATGTACCACAGCAATAGCCTGATTATACATCCTCAGGACTCTCAAACAACAAAATTTCTGAATTGGTGGTGCGACCGTACCCTGGACCGTGCCGCCTTTAACCTCTGCGAGGGTATGTGCCTGGATCAGCTATGGCTGAATTATCTGCCGGTCTACTACGAAAATATACACCTGATTCGGGAAGAAGGTTGGCACCTGGGACTTCACCAGGCGGGTGACTCGCTCCTGACTACTATGGGGAGTCAATACACCGTTGACGGAAGGCCCCTGATATCGATAGATTTTGCGGGTATTGAAAGCTACCACCCCTTCTGGTCTGATCACGCCCATATGGTCAGAAATGAACCTGCCTGGCAAAATATCCGAAATAGATATCGAAAGATGCTTACCAGAAATTCCGTTAGTATCAAAAGCTCAACTCCCCATTACGGCAAGCCCTCCCTCGTGAAATTGAATCGGCGAATAAGGAAACAGGGAGTACAATTCGTAAAACAATTGATTTACAAAATCGAAACTTTAAATTTGACCTACAATTAAAAGGCTGTCCATGAAATCATTGGAATTTTACTCTGCTAATCTCCGGCAATTGCTGCAACAGTTGCCTTCTGTACCTAAGGCAGACCCTGGCTTTCCAAAACTTACTGTTATAACTCCCTCCTACAATCAGGGGAAGTACCTCGAAAGAACAATACTCAGCGTACTGAATCAAAATTATCCTAATCTCGAGTATATCATCATCGACGGAGGGTCTAACGACGAAAGTGTAGACATCATAAAGAAATACGAAAAATATCTGACGTACTGGATTAGTGAAAAAGACAACGGACAGGTAGATGCCCTCAATAAAGGATTACACAGGGCTACCGGAGAGTGGATCAGCTTTCAGAATTCTGACGATGTGTACTTTCCGGATACCTTTGACACCTTCGGCAACGCCGTAAAAACCCTTCCGGATAGCGACATCCTCTACGGTGATCTGTTTATGATTACACCCACCGACGAGGTTACAGAACTTCTCAAGACTTTACCTTACAGTTTTCTGTGCCAGTTCATCGAAGGAATGCAAATCCATAATCAGTCACTTTTTTTTAGGAAAAGGCTCGTAGATCATTTCGGATTTTTTGATACCTCCTATCGCTTTGCCTTTGACTACGAATTCATTACCCGTTACACTGCCCAGGAAGGTGTACGCATCAGAAGAGTCGAAGGACTGGCAGGGGCACTGCGGGTACACGAGGAAGCCAAATCCTCTACGATAGCCAAGGTGGGCTTACAGGAACACGAACGCGTAAAGAAGGCCTACAGAAACAGTCAAACAATCCCGATCCCGGACAAAATACTGTATCTTTACTGCCGTTTTAGAAAGATAGCTTACCTGCTGGGTAAAATGGATTGGAAATATATCGCCCATAGAGATAGATTGCGCTCGTTATGAATTTAAGTTCACTTTTCAGATTATTCAACAATCTTCGTTACTCTGTTGGTATTGCCATGATGTTCAATGGCTTTCCATTGGTATTTTTCATACGGGATACGCTGCACATTGGTCCGGCCAGTAATGTATTCACTGCATTTTTTTTCGGATTTGCCCTGATATTGATGACCCCTACCCATCTGTTTTACAGGCTATACAAACCAAACGAGCAACTGCTAAAATATTCAATGCTTTTTCTGGCGGTTATATTTTACCACTTCCTGATTTTTAATAATTCGGGATTTGACTGGTTTGTTGAAGTGGGAAATTTCGGTTTTACACTCGCATTCATTTTTTTGTTGCTCCATATCCCCAATGAAGTAAAAGACACGCTTGTACCGGTTCTGTTCTTACTGGCATTTTTTTCCAATCTGACCCTGATCTATTCACTTCTTACCGACCCAAACTGGAAATTAGGGATGCGGGCCGCGGTAACTTTTGAGAATGCCGGCGCCCAGGAAGGAGGAAACCCGCACATTGCTGCCCGTAACGGGCTTGTTTGCATGCTTACGAGTTTTGTACTAGCCTGGAAATATAAGGGGCCGATCGCCAAACTATTCCTGATTGCCTCAGTAATTTTCAGTTTGGCTGTATTGGTTCTTGCCCAGGTAAAATCCAGTCTGCTGGCCGTAGGGCTGATGATTTTCTTTTTTCTGCTGCTAAATGCAAACTATTCTTCGGTGATCAAGATAGCCAAAAGTATATTTTCAGTGCGAACGGCAGTATTATTCCTGACCTTTTTTATCGGCCTGAACTTTTTAATATCGCGTTTTAGTGACGTTTATAACCTCTTGAGTGGGTACTGGTTTGGATTCCAGACCAAACTGGTAGACGTCATTTTTACGGCCTTTGGGTTTAAAATTTCAGACACAGCTTCAATTGATGCCTCTGCTATGGGTAGGGTTTCCAGTTTTGACTATTTCAAAAATTCATTTTTGGCCCCGGAAATTCTTTTAATTGGAAATGGATACAAAAGCTTCTTTATGGATGTTCCCCTTGTAGAAGCCTGGATCAATCACG
>CATMVR010000454.1 GCA_950075905.1 uncultured Persicitalea sp.
TTGTTGTGATTCACAAAAATAACATGGAGGTATCTTTTTTGGGCCAGCCCCTAAAAATTCGGGATGACTCATGTTTTTTTGCCTGACTCCTCAAACTTATGGATCAGGTTAATAACAGCGATGGATACATGAATAGAGGCGTATAGATAGTATGAATAGAGGTGTATAGTATGAAAGGGTTTACATCGATAGTCGGGTCACTTCAGCAAGCATGGGCGAGAGAACGGGCATGCTGCACAGAACTCAGCCTTTCAAATGCCTTATTATTTCCAAAGCAAAAAAGAATATGGGCAATCTGGTTTTCTTCGAGCCGGGCAATCAGTTCGAAGGGCAATGCTTTTTGTTGTTGCGTACCTATTTTTGTTATCAAGCAATCTGCTTTGATATACACGTATTTGTCGCGGTCAATGTCGCCAAACACGCTGAATGTGGCGGTTTTTTTAATCTCAAACCGCTGGCGGAGAAATAGCTGCTGGTTCATTTTCCAGTTATAAATCATCTCCTCAGCCGTAGAAACCCTGTTTAGAGCGGGTTCGTGCGCTCTAAACTCGGGAGACAGCAGCAGGCGGACCTTGTCAAACTGGCCATCTGACATTGCCCGCATAAAATCAGTGACTCGTTGCAGGCCATTCTGAGTAGCCTGGGCCGATTTGGCAACAGGCTGGGGGGCCGACGGAGCAAACCACCCTAAAATACCCGATGTGAAATGGAACGTTTTCATAATGTTGAGTTAATTAAATAGCCTCACCTCTTTCGGTGGTTTAGGATAGGTCAAAGTTCGTTGTATTCCTGTTTACTCTATTTCTGGTATTGGACAAATTCTATCGGATTTGGGACACTAGGCGCGAATGGTTAAATTCGTGGCCTGAATGATATTTCTTCTTCAACAAATCGTACAACTATTCCAAATTCACCATGCAAGATTATCTGGAAGACCATAAAGAACGCTTTTTGGGCGAACTCCTCGACCTGCTCCGCATTCCTTCGGTAAGCGCCGATTCCAAGTTTAAGCCCGATATGCTGCGCGCGGCAGAATTTGTGCGTCAGAGTATTGAAGATGCCGGAGCCGACTGGGTCAAGATTTTCGAAACGCCTGGCCACCCTATTGTTTATGGGGAGAAAATCGTGAATCCTGCCGCCCCTACCGTGCTGATTTACGGACACTACGACGTGCAGCCGGCCGATCCCTACGAACTATGGAACTCGCCGCCCTTTGAGCCCGAAATCAAAAATGGCCGTATCTACGCCCGCGGTGCCTGCGACGACAAAGGGCAGTTTTATATGCACGTAAAGGCCCTCGAAATGATGATTGCGACCAACTCGCTGCCCTGCAACGTGAAGATCATGATTGAGGGTGAGGAGGAGGTAGGCTCCGATCACCTGGGCGACTTCGTGAAGTCGCATCGCGATATGCTGGCCTGCGATACTATTCTGATTTCGGATACCAGCATTATTGCCAATGATGTACCTTCTATCGAGGTTGGCTTGCGCGGGCTGACCTACCTGGAAGTGGAAGTAGTAGGGGCCAACCGCGACCTGCACTCGGGCGTGTATGGCGGGGCTGTGGCCAACCCGATCAACGTACTATGCGAGATGATCGCCTCTCTCAAAGATGAGAACGGGCATATTACCATTCCGGGCTTTTATGATAACGTAGAGGAACTCTCTGCGGATGAGCGTAAGGCTATGAATGAAGCGCCCTTCGATCTGGACGAGTACAAAAAAGACCTGCACATTGAAGACGTGGCGGGCGAGGCCGGCTACACTACCATCGAGCGTACCTCCATCCGGCCCACGCTGGATGTCAACGGTATCTGGGGCGGGTACATTGGCGAAGGCGCCAAGACGGTGCTGCCTTCCAAAGCCAACGCCAAAATCTCCATGCGGCTCGTACCAAATCAGACTGACAAGGAAATTGAGGCAAAGTTTACTAAGCATTTTATGTCCATTGCTCCCCCTTCGGTAAAAGTGACCGTAAAGCCTCATCACGGCGGTCTGCCCTATGTGAATCCTACCGATTCCATTGAGTACGAAGCGGCTTCGATGGCCATGGAAGAGTCTTTCGGCAAGAAGCCCATCCCTACCCGCGGCGGCGGCAGTATTCCCATTGTAGCGCTGTTTGAGCAACAGCTGGGTGTAAAGAGTATCCTGATGGGCTTCGGCCTCGACATCGATGCCCTGCATTCGCCCAACGAAAGCTACGGGCTGTTTAACTACTACAAAGGAATCGAAACTATTCCGCTATTCTTTAAGCACTACGCAGCGTTGAAGAAGGGGTAGTCTATTCTGGTTAGAAATAAAAACTCCGCCAGCTGGTCAGCCGGCGGGGTTTTGCGATAGCCCTTGGTTGTCTAAATTGTACCAGCATACAGCAACTTCTAGGTTCTACTTGCTTTTTAGATTTGCAAAAACCTTGTCAATGTACTCTTTATCCTTTTCAATAGAGAGCACTAAGGTACTTGGCTAGAAAAGCTTTTTCCTGATCGGCGTAAAATTTGTTCAGATAATCCTTAGCCAGGTTGATAGCGATGACCTGAATCTTACCTGATATAGCCTCTTGTAAATCGAATTGCCCTTTGTGACTATATAATCGAAAAGCCCCCTCGCGTAGTAGCTCCTCTATTGGCTTTTCGCGCAGGATCAGGTTACGATATCCTTTGAGCAGCTTGTAGCGGTTGAGTTCAAGTAGTAAAGCGTGGTAGTCGATGAACGCAGAAAACTCATTTAAGAAGTTCTCCTGATAGGTTCCCATATCTTCGGCTACCTGGCTGTTGAATCCGCCGGTGGCTATGCTGACTTTATTTCGTAAATCCAGCGTTACCCGTCGGGCGATGCTTTCTGAATACGTTAGTTCGACCAACTGATTGCGGAAATCATGCCCGTTGTCTTTGCGAAACGTCAGAATCTTGCCGTCCCATTCTTCGGGTTGATTAAATTTTATCTCAATCGAAACATCGGTGTAGTCAGGTACCTCTTTTTCAATCTCTTCCAGAAACCGGTTCATGTAGGAGGCGTTCAAGCCCATGATTGAGATTGTTTGCAGGGCTCTTACCTGGTAGGGAGCGTTTGCTGCTTCCCGCTTCAACGAGAAATCTTTTCCTTTCAAACGTACCCCCCGGCCAAAGAGCTGAATGATTTGTGCCCCTTCGCTCTTACCCATATTCATCAGGCCCATACTCGACACTCGCCAGGAGTTCCAGCCTTCAATGAATTTCTTGGAGCCGATCAGGATGTTGATGGTAGAATTGGTATCCGAAATGGCCTGAAAAAGTGATTTGGTAAAGCTGTCATCCTGTATGGTAAGTTTTCCCTCGGTATCTTCTTCCAGTGTTTTGGCGTACTTGGGTACATCGCCGATGTTGATAACGGCAAAGTAGTGGTCGCTACTTTGCGTTTTTAAGGCTATTTCGCCGTCGGCCTGTTTGATCTGATACGCTTCGATGGTGCCGATGCCGTTAAATACCCGGCTAAGAATTTCTTCGGCATTGGGCTTTTCCCTTCGCAAATACTCGAACCGTCCCTTGAATATGTCATTCCCATCGGCATTCCGCAGACCAGAATCCTCCGTCAAAATACGGTCTATTTCTCTCTGTAAGTCTCCGGGCGACGACAGAGCGTACTGGAAGTACTTCACGATCCGCGACACGTCCGACACGTTCGTTTTATCCGCTTGGGTGAGCGAGCCGGACGAACCAATCACCCGGCTTCCTACAAATACCCATAGCGGTTTTTCAATGTTATAGGCGCGTAGTTCAGTCTGGTATTTTTCAAAGAGTTCGAGCTGTTCAAAGTACCCCAATAGGCTGGCGGTGAGCAGGAGTTTGTTTTGCTCTTCGCTGTATTCGTTTTTAGCGTCCAGGTTAAACACCGCAAAGTCCTTACCGTAGCCATCGGTATAAAAGTGGCGGTAGGAGTAGTCGAACAGGATGGATTTGCCGTACTCCTGTAAAAGGGCTTTGGTACTGTTGGTGATAATTTGCCCAAAAGTGGCTGAGTACTCGAACGTAAACGAGCCTTCGCCTCTCGTCAGATGTTCGCGCAGGCCTTTCCAGGCGCGCTCTTCTGATTTCTGGCCCTTGTGGCCTTCATCAATGAAAACCAGGTTGCGGCCTTCTGAAAAGTAGTCAACATCTACACTAACGCCCTCGCCCTCCTTTTCCTTTACCAGCTTGGTGATTTCCAGAATCAGTACTTCACCATCGCTGGTTTTGAGGCTTTCTTCGCTGCCGGTGTACAGTTTGGCCGGGATGCCGCTTTCTATAAAACTTTCGTAGTGCTGCCGACTCAGACCCTCGTTAGGTGTGATCAGGATCGTGTTCTCCCAGTTGGGTAGATACTTTCTGATTTGCCAGTAGTTGCAGTGCATCAGCAGCGTTTTGCCGCTGCCTGTGGCCATCCAGTAGGCCAGTTTTTTGAGGTCCGACTCCTGGTAAGGCTCTATATTTTTGAAATCGCGGTGGTGGTGAAGATAGTCGTTGAGAGCCTTGACGAGCTGCCCGGGACTGCTGCTGTACAGATCCAAGTAGTATTCCGTGAAGAGCAACGAAAACCATTGGTAGTATTTGAAAGTAAGGAAAGGCTCGGCGCGGTTGTCGCGGAGCCGCTTTTCGTACTCCTGTATAGCTTCGTCGTACTGCTGAATCAGTCGATCGTCTATCCGTTTGTCAGGGTTGGCCAGGAGTGCACTGGCAAAGTAAGTGTAGCCGATAGAGCTATTGCCTGCCTCGCGGGTACTGAATCCGTCCCGCAGATCTTCAAAATTTTGGTAGCCCAGCTGACTGAGGATATAGCGGAAAAGGACGAGTTGTTTGCTTAGCTGCATTTTTTGAAGGATTTTGCTGATTGATGTACT
>CATMVR010000455.1 GCA_950075905.1 uncultured Persicitalea sp.
CCCGCCATGAAGCGGCGGTATGAGAACTTGACGGCCCCCGCATAATCGGGCCAATGACGTCATTGAATATTCCGGGTCTATTATTCATAATATGCTTGTTTTCAACGACTAATATTAACGATTTTCCTTCGCAACAAAAACTGATTGCCCGATTAAAATCATTTTTGCGTTTCCGGAGCTACGGTAATCACATAGGTACCCCCCGGTAAAGAAAATCGTCCTGTCTGTACCCCCTGCACACTACCTGATTGGTTTTGCCCCTGTCCGTTTTTAATAACTACCTTTTGTGATGGGGCTACTGGTAAAGATACCCTGGCTTTGGTGCCATCAGGAACAGTAATCTGGTAGGCATACCCGCCTGTTGCCACTCTTTTCCAGTTCGATACGATTGCTCCGTAGGGCGAATGATACGTGCAGTTTACGGCGTCAAGTCCTTTAGGCGTTGTAGGCGTCAAAAAGAATCCTTTAAATCCTGGTTGGTCGGGGTCAGGGCGGATACCCGCCAGCCACCGGTAGTACCACTCGGAGACAGTGCCAAACATGGGGTGGCAATTGGAGTAGGTATTATCACTTTCTTTCCAGGTTTCCCATAGGGTAGTTGCGCCCCGGTCAACCATAAAGCCCCATCCCGGATAGGCAGTACTATGTACGATGTCAAAAACTGTATTGGGAGTACCGTATTCTGCGAGGGTTTCCAGCACGTATTTTGTACCAAAGATGCCGGTGTTAAAATGTTCTGACGGGCTGTTTTTAATGGCTGTTACCAGCGAGTCCACTGCCCTCGGAACCTCGTGTTCGGGGATGACCTTATGGTACAGCAAGGTTGCGAATAGCGTTTGTCGATTTATTTTTCCCACAAATGGTATGTCCCAGAACTCCGCCCTCAGCTGGTTTTTCAATTTCTCGGCCAGGGCGTCGTACTTCTTTTCGTCGGCACCATTTCCCAGTACGCCCGCGAAGGTTTTCATGATACGGGCACATTGTAAATAATGGGCTGTACCGGTAAGTTGTACCGGCACCGGCTCCAATGATTCATGATCACTTAATCCATCATCAATCATTCCTTCGGGATGAATCCTGGCCACTTTATCCATCCATTTGGTATTGAGTGCGTACAACTCCCGGATGATATCGGTATCCTGATAGTAGAGGTACAAATAATACTGGGTGGTGAGGTAAGCCGACTCCCAGCTAATACCGCAGTATTCTACCCCTGTAAACGGAGCGGTATCGACAAAGCTGGAATCTTTCATGGCATCGATCCAATCATAAATGGTTTTGCGATAGAAAGATTGCATGTCGAAATTATAGATGAAGGTTTCACTGGTAGCGTTCAAGTCTCCGCCGTAACCAAATTTCTCCCTCGCGGGGCAGTCTGACTGTACGCTCACCAAATTTGCCAGGAACGTTCTTTCGGATACCTCCTGAATCGAATTCAACAACTCTGAGGAGCTGGAAAAACGGTTCAGATTCGTAACATTGGAATGCATAAATAACCCACGGATATCCTCTATTTCGGGCTTTTCTTGCAAGCCCCTGATCTCCATGTAGCGGTAGGTATGGTACGTAAAATCAGGACTAAACCATTGATCCTTTTTGCTCCCAATAATATAACTGTCCGTCTGCCAGGCAATGGCGGGTGCACCAGGCCCGCCTACCCCCTTTCTCTTGATCTGACCGGCTACGGTGGTCATTGGGTTTACGCTTCCATCCTCGTAAATGCGCTCACCAAATCTGAAAGTAACGGTATCTCCCGGGTTGCCAGACAACCTGATTTTATAAGTGCCGGTAAAATTCACCCCCATGTCGACTATCCACACTCCCCTGGCGGGAGAAGAAATACTGACCGGAGTAATCTCCCGGGTTATTTCAACGGGCGGGAAAAATGCCTTTTCAAGTTTTCCGCCCGGAGGTTTGGCAGGGGTGACGGCCTGCCAGGTCCTGTCATCATATCCGGGGGTATCCCAGCCGGCCAATTCCCGGTTGGCATTGTAGGCCACTCCGATGTACACGTCGTTTTTTGTAATCGGCCCCAAAGCGTATTTCCAGGAACGATCAGACACAACTACTTTTGAATCACCATTTTTGTAGTGAATATGGAGCGTTGCAATAAAGACGGGCTTCCCTACCTTCATATCCTCTCTCAGGTTTCTTCTTCCCCATTTCCTCAGGGGCAACGGGTTGTAAAAGCCATTACCAAGCGAAACCCCTACACAGTTTCCACCCTTTTGCAGCAGCGAGGTAACATCATATTCCGAATAGTAGATTCGTTTGCTAAAATCAGTCCAGGCCGGGTCAAGTACATTTTTTTCAATTCTTTGACCATTAATTGAAGCCTTGAAATACCCGGCGGCTGTAATACTCAATGTAGCTGACCGAATGGCTTTATCAACTTTGAAGATTTTTCTGAAAAGGGGCGCAGGGGCATCCAGGTAGAACAAGGAATCACTCTCCGGCAGTGGGAGGCCGTCTTCTATCCAAAGCGCACTCTCATGAATGCCCGGGCTTGTGGTACTTTGTGACTGAACATATTGATCTGGATAAAGCGCCAAAGCACAAATACCCAAAATTAGTAGGGATCGTTTCATTCTTAGTGATAAATAAAGCCTGTCAGCTGCCAAAGTGCGAATCCATTCCGTAGGCAGTCAGGCCAATCGAATCCTTGACTACTTCCAAGTCTTCAAAAGACCTCTGGGTCATTACGTAGTCACTTGTCATAGGTTGGGCTTTGCGGATGGTGACGTACGATCATTTCTATGTGTTCTTCGTAGCTCGCATCAGGATAATGATACATTATTTCGATTAAAAGAAGCTATCTGAGCAATTCTAATTGCCTTTCGAGTAGCTAAGTTTGTCCTCACTTCATTTTACAGGGCTTCTCATTTTAACGGAAATAAAAACGTCTGACTTCAAAAACAGAGGCCAGCCGCCTGCCTCTATTCAGGCCGTATTTAAGAAAATAATGACCGCCGACCCCACGATCATAATCACCGAACCAATCAGTTTTTTGCGAATGTCACGCTCCTGAAAAATCCGGTGGCCAAAAAACACGCTAACCAGCGTGGACAGTTGAAATAAAGACAGGGCATACCCTACCGGCATATGCTCGAAGGCGTAGTTGGTGGTCAGCTGCATGGTACCGACACTCAGGATTAGCAGGACGTAGGTACCCAGGTGGCCGGTTTTCAGGCTTTGAGTTTCTTTTTTTAAATCCACTCCGTACACCAGCAGGAGTAAAAATGAGAATACAGCTCCGAAGAAGCACCAGCTCATAAAGGCAATGATAGTACTGGAAGCCAGGATAATTTTCTTGATAAATACCGCTTCGATGGCCGTCAGGATCATGGCCCAGATCCGGTACTGGATTTCGGGCTTTTTCAGGAGCCGCCACGAAAATCGCTCGGGCGTAGTATCCAGCACAAAGTAGCTGCCAAAGATAATGAGCCCGATGCCCAGCACGCCCCAAAGGTTGGGTACCTCACCCAGCAAAAAAACACCAAACACTACCCCTACTACCGACTTGTAGGCGTTGATGGGCCCCAGTACCGATAGATCGCCCAATTGCAACGCCCGGACCAGAAAGCCGTTGCCCAGGGCTCCGGTTATTCCCCCAAGCACAGAAAACAGCCAGAAATCGAAGGGGAGTACCCCCCAGTCGAAATAGAAAAGACCGGCCAGAGAAGCACCGGATAGCAGCAGGTAGGTCAGGAAGTTGACGAGCAGGGGGTGATTGCCCCGGATGGTCAGCTGTTTTTGAAAAACATTGCCCACAGGATTGGAGAGTATCCTCAGGAGAACGGCGATGACGGTCAGGAGGGTTTCAGCCACTGATTCCGAAAATTTAATATCAGTACGAAGGTACCCCTACTCCTCCCCCATTTCCAAAAGCAAATTAGCGATCAGGGCGGTCCAGCCGGTTTGGTGCGAGGCACCCAGGCCCTGCCCCGTGTCGCCGTGGAAAAACTCGTAAAACAGATGATGTTCTTTGAAATGGGTATCGGCCCACTGAGGATGGTGGTGGTCGTGGTAGGTATGCATGCCCTCCCCGTTTTTTTCGAAGAGTTTCAGGAGCCGTTTGGTCAGTTCACGGGCAATTTCTTTCAGCGTAAGCTTCTTTCCCGATCCGGCCGGAAACTCATAGGTAAACGAGTCGCCGTAGTAGGTATGGTACTTGCGCAGGGCCTGGATGATGAGGTAGTTGAGCGGAAACCAGATGGGCCCGCGCCAGTTGGAATTACCCCCGAACATATCGCTGGAACTTTCGCCGGGCTCGTACTGAATACGGTACTCATAGCCCTGGTAGCCAAATACGAAGGGGTTGTCCTGATAGTGTTTGGAGAGCGACCGGATGCCGTAGTCGGACAGGAACTCGGCCTCGTCGAGCAGGCGTTTCAGCAGCGATTCAAGGCGGTCGCCTACCATGATGGCAAAGAGGTAGTTGCCGTCCTTATTCATAGTCTCGATGTCGGAGATCACTCGGGTGAGGTCGGGGCGGGTGAGCTTGATCACCTGCAGGCGGGTATTGAATTCGCGTAGTTTCACGAACATATCCCGGGGTACGATCTCTACCGCCAGCAGTGGGATGATTCCCACCAGCGAGCGGATGCGCAACGCGCTGGCGCAGGAGGAAGGCATGCGCCTGACCGTCTATCGCGACGTCGCCGGCTACCCCACGGTCGGGATAGGCCATCTCGTGCGGCCCGAAGACGGGCTGCGCTTGGGCGACCGGATCCCGCGCGAACAGGCGATGGCATTCCTCAAGGCCGATCTGGAAACGGCGGAGAAGTCGGTTGTGGCGGTCGTCGGGGATCTGAAGCTCTATCAGCACGAATTCGATGCGCTG
>CATMVR010000456.1 GCA_950075905.1 uncultured Persicitalea sp.
CCACTACCACCTGGCAACCCGGAAACACGTGCTGATTGATAGCTTCGGCTACTACATCATCGATTTTGCGCAAGGTGGTACTACTCATGCTCACGGTTTCGGGGGTACCGTAGCTCATGCGGCCCAACATGGCAGTTTCGGCGAAGGTACCTACCTTGTAGTTGGCTACCGACACAGGTAGGCGCCCCTGAGCGGGCAAAGCCCCAAACAGAATCTGCGAGGTCACCTGCTCAGATGTTTCACTGTCTTCGTTGGCGCAGATCAAAGCTGTAGTCTCGGGAAAAAAGCGGATACTGTACGGCGTACCAAAGAGGCAAAGTACCACTTTCTTGCCCTGCTCCCGGAGCCGGCCCACAAAATCTATGGTACCATTGGTAATGCCATGACGGCGGCGGGGAGAGTTGCTGATGCCGTGTACACCTACCACCACGGCATCGTAGGGTGCGAGGTAGGCAAGCATCTCCGTGATTTCCTGCTCGCTGTTGGGCTTATCTTCAAATATGTAATGGCGCACAGGCGCATAGTTGCTCATCATTTTCTGAAAAGCCGTACCTGTACCCGCCCCTACGGTCACAGAGGCAATTTTGGTGGTTTCGATGGATGCAAACGGAATCAGGTTATTGTCGTTTCTTACAACGGTTACGGAGGCCTCGCTCAGCTCCCGGGCCAGTTCTTTACTTTCCTCATTGTTCAGATCCTGGTAGAGATTGCTCACATTGACGGGCTGCAGGTTGTTGAGCCCGGCCCAGTACTTACCACGCAGAATGCGGCTCACCTTCTCGTCGATAAACTGCTCGGTGATAACGCCCTGCGCCAAAGCATCTTTGATACGCCGGATGGTTTCGCCAACGCTTTCGGGGTAGAGCAGAATATCGTTACCAGCCAGTAGGGCTTTCAGGTTCACGTCGGGTGCCTTGCCATGCTTGAGCACGCCCCGCATGTTCATGGCATCCGTAAACACCAGGCCGCGGAAGCCCATCTCACGCCGGAGAAGCTGAGTCACTACCTTTTCGGAAAGAGACGTGGCCAGCTGCGGGGTATTGTCCAGAACGGGTACGTACAAGTGCCCGCTCAAAACGCCCATCAGGCTATCGGCGATCAGCTTTCGGTAGGGGTATAGGTCCAGGTCGCGCAGCTGATCCGACGAGTGGCTCACCACTGGTAGCGTATAGTGCGAGTCGGCGTCGGTATCGCCGTGGCCCGGAAAGTGCTTGGCGGTAGCCAGCACGTGGTTGCGCTGCAGCCCCTTCATGTAAGCCACCGATTTGAGGGTAACATTCTCACGGTCTTCGCCAAATGAGCGAAAGCCAATGACTGGGTTGTCTGGATTGCTGTTGATATCTGATACCGGCGCGAAGTTGATATGAATGCCCAGCCGCCGGCAGTGCCGGCCAATCTGATCACCCATGCGGTAGATAAGGTTGTCGTCAGGAATGGCCCCCAGCACCATCTGCTTGGGAAATGACATGGTACTGTCCAGCCGCATGCCCAGACCCCACTCCCCATCGATACCGATAAACAAGGGCACTCTGGAACGGGATTGGTAGCGGTTGGTGAGGATGGCCTGCCGGTAGGGGGTACCCTGAAAAAATATCAGGCCTCCAAGGTGGTAGTCCGCAATCAGCCGGTCGACGGTTTGGTAGTACGATTCGTTACGATTGGAAAAAGTAGCAATCATAAAAAACTGCCCGATCTTTTCGTCGAGGGTCATGGTACGTAGCGTACTATCCGCCCAGGAACTCACCGGGAGTACCTCTACCGGATTACTGGCTTTATACGATTTACGGACCGGCCGCGGTGGGGCGGCCGACTCAGCGTCTTTCAGGAATGTAGGGGTGATCTCATTTCGCATTTTCCAGGCCGTGGCCACAACGGTACTCACGATCATGGCTACAAATAAACCTACTGCTATTTTGAAAAAGCTTGAACGATAGACAAGGCCAAACCAATTTTTCATACCTTTCGTTAAGAATTACACACAATATCTGTTTCACGGGTGGATTTTTCCTGTCCTGGCCCTAGGCTACTAATATACCATTTTTTCATGAAAAAAACAAGCACACTTCTCTTGCTAGCCCTATTCGCTTTTTCCAGCTTTTCCTGCGCGCAAATTACCAGTAGCGCCTATAAAACCCTCCTTAAAACACTCTACAAAGAAGAAGTTCAGCTGGTTAGCTGCGAGAAGGCCTATAAAATGGACCAGGTACTTTTCTTAGACACAAGAGCTTACCAAGAGTTTAAAGTCAGTCATATCCCTCAGGCGCGCTGGGTTGGCTACGAGGACTTTACATTACAGCGGGTCAGCAATGTGCCAAAGAATACTCCCATTGTGGTCTACTGTTCGGTTGGAGTACGAAGCGAAAAAGTAGGCAAAAAAATGCTTGACGCGGGCTTTACAAACGTTCGAAACCTCTACGGAAGTATATTTGAATGGGTGAATCAAGGCTATCCGATCGTGAATATGGAAGGAGAACCCACCAATAAAGTGCACGCCTACTCCCGGGCCTGGGGTATGTGGTTGCAAAAGGGGGAAAAAGTATACGAGTAGGAGCGGGCCGCACAGCACGCATGCACCACAAAAAAGAAGGGCTGCCGGCGATCCGGCAGCCCTTCTGCGTTCAATAAAATTATTTGTGTACTAGCGCAATAGCGCGTTGTTGCTTTTCAGCAATCGGCCTTTGAGTATATCAGGAGCTACTATAAATCAAAAGACTTAGAAAGCTAACGGCTGACACCTAACTGCCTATTGGCGGGCTTTGACAATATCGGTAAAATCGCGCGATTTCAGCGAAGCTCCTCCCACGAGGCCGCCGTCTACATCGGGGCAGGCAAAAAGTTCGGCGGCATTGCCAGCGCCTACGCTTCCTCCGTACAGAATCGAAATACCATCAGCTACCTCACTGCCGTACTTGCTGCTCAGGTGAGCCCGCAGGGCGGCGTGCATTTCCTGAGCCTGCTCGCTGCTGGCGGTAAGGCCGGTGCCAATGGCCCAAATGGGCTCGTACGCAATCACCACCGAGGCCAGCTGATCGGCGCTCAGGTGAAATAGGCTTTCCGTAAGCTGAGTCTTCACCACGTTTACGTAGTCCTCGTTCTGGCGCTGTTCCAGTGATTCCCCGCAGCAGAAAATCGGCGTCAGACCGTTTTCCAGCGCGCTATCTACCTTAGCCGCCAGCTGCGCGTTAGACTCGGCAAAGTACTGCCGCCGCTCGCTGTGGCCAATGATTACGTAAGGAATTCCGGCGGCTTTCAGCATAGGGGCCGATATTTCGCCGGTATAAGCACCAGACGCTTTTTCGTGACAGTTCTGCGCACCCAGGGCTATTTTGGGGGCGTTTTCCACGTACTTTTTCAAAGTAGTGAGGTAAAGCGCGGGCGTGCAGAGAACTACCTCTACGTCGCCTCGTACTTCATCCTGAATCATATTGACTACCTCCGACGTCAGCGCCAGGGCTTCGTCGAGGGTTTTGTTCATCTTCCAGTTTCCGGCAACAATTTTTTTACGCATGACAGGACAGGTAAATAGGGGTCATTGACTTGATTGAGGCCTAAAATTATCACTTTTTCGCTAGTCTGGGGGTATAAAACGCAGAACCTCAAAAAATTCCAGCCTTTTTGACACTTAATAAGTTTTTTTTGTGTTTAATCAAGACAAAAAAGGCTAACTTTACTAAGTCAGCTAGTGTGAGGGAGTTATGAGAAAAATATATCTCTACGTATTGATTTTACTGGGGGCTTTGCCGGGCGGTATACACCAGGCAAGCGCGCAGAATATCTGGGAGCCAGAGGATAAATTCGGCTTCTTCCTGGAAGGAAAACGGAAAGCCGCCCGGATTCCCTTTGAATTTCACTCCAACCTCATCATCGTGCCGGTACAAATCAACGGCTCCGATACGCTGCATTTTATTTTGGATACGGGCGTGAGCACCACGCTCATTACCGACCCCCTGGCGCTGAGCAATCAGAACCTTCATCTTACCCGGCAGGTAAAACTGGCTGGAGCCGGTGAAGGCAAGGCAGTGACAGCGCACATCGCGCTCGACAACTCGCTGGCAATGTACCGCATGAGAGCCAACCACCAGAATCTGCTGATCATGGACGAAGATTTCCTGCGCCTGTCGGAGTACGTGGGGGTACCTGTGCACGGAATATTTGGCTATGAGGTATTCAATAACTACGTAGTGACGATCAATTTTGCGCAGAAAGAAATTCTGCTCGAAGCCCCCGGCCGCTACAAGTACCGCAAGCGGAAGGGGGAACGCTACCCAATCACTATTCAGGATACCAAGCCCTTTACCGACGCCGTGGCCCTCTTTGCCGACGGCCGCGAGCACCCCATCCGGGTGGTGATCGATACCGGGGCCGGCCACGCGCTCTTTCTCAACAAAACCGAGCAGGACAATATCCCTCTGCCCGAAAAGGTGATCCGTACCCAACTGGGGCGAGGCCTCAACGGGGTCATCAACGGTAGCCTTGGGCGCATCGAGCGCATTAAATTCGGGCGCTTTGAGCTGGACAATATCGTGGCGTCATTTCCGGATAGTGCGTCGTTTGGCGCCAAGCTACCCGACGCGTCGGAGCGGCAGGGCAATGTGGGGTGCGAGCTGCTGCGCCGCTTTAAAGTTACCATGAACTACCAGGAGGGCTATATGGTGCTGAAGCCCATCAAAAGAAGGCTCCGCGAATCGTTTGAGCACGACATGAGCGGTCTGGAACTGAAAGCCCTCGGTGCCGATCTGCGCAGCTACTTTGTGTACGCCGTAGCCAAAGACTCTCCCGCCGAGCGTGCCGGGCTCCTGGAAGGCGATCAGATTCTGTTTATCAATGATTATCCCGCCCA
>CATMVR010000457.1 GCA_950075905.1 uncultured Persicitalea sp.
AAATTGATTAAACCTGTTTACACAACCTTAACTGTTATAATGGAGCGCTCTTTCTCATGACAAATCCCGAAGTCGCAATTTTTATGCTTTCCTTGTTCATCGTGATGGTACTGTTAGGATTTCCAGTTGCCTTTACGTTATTGGCGATGGGCGTTTTCTTTGGATATTACGCTTACCATGATGCCGGAAGTATTCAGACAATCAGTGATGCCTTCAACAATAATATTTTCTATCTGCTGAACCAGAACACCTATTCGGTGATGGAGAACGACACCCTGGTCGCCATCCCGCTGTTCCTGTTCATGGGCTACATCGTCGAGCGCGCCAACATTGTCGACCGCCTCTTCGAGACGCTCAGCATCGCCTCGCGCCGGGTTCCCGGTTCCATGGCGGTGGCCGCGCTCATCACCTGCGCGTTGTTCGCCACCGCGACCGGCATCGTGATGTCGCGTAGAAGCCTGGACCGAGAAGCGACGCACGGGTCTTCCTGCTTTCCCAGCCGCCGACAGCCGGGCGGTGTTTGTGAACGATGGCGTACTGCCTACCCGCTTTGTGTACCCCAACTCGGAGTACTCGCTCAACCAGGCTAATGTGGAAGCCGGAGTAAAACTGAACGGTACCGCCAACGATATGAAAACCAAGTTATGGTGGGCAGAGTAATATCGCCCGGCCCCAAATTGTTCACTGAAATTTAAAATGATTATGAAAAAAATACTGACCTATTCACTCGTCGTCCTGGTGGCTGCTTCTCTGGCTTCCTGCAAAGTTGAAGATCCCTTCGTGGATCGGGTGGTAGCCCCTGTACTAGTAGATATTGTTGGAGCTTCGTTTGGTGCCCCCTTGTCCGCTGAGCCTACGGTAACTTACCCCGCCACCGGTAAAGTAACCTTGACGGCCCGCTTGCTCGAGCTGGACAAGACCAATATTCTGGACTATACCAAAGGGATTGATTCTATTCCGGTAGCCAATATTCCGATCAAAATTACCCTCCGCACTGGGGCTTCGCTGGGCGAGGTAACCTCCAACGCGCAGGGGGTGGTGAGCCTGGAAAAAACCTGGGCGGAGCTGGGGCTCCCCAACCCAGTATCCAAGAGTGTCGTAAAAATCTCCTGGTCGGGTACTCATAAGGGTATTGCCTTTACCCGTTTTTCCCAGGTTGCGGTGAAGTAATTCGCCTTCCGGAATTTCTGCTGGTCTTGTGAAAAGGCCGGCAGAAATTTGGTTTTCAAAATTTAATGGTAATTAACAAAGTATTAATTATATCATTTTGTAATTACGTATCTATACGCAATAAAACATTGCCAATCAGCTCTTTATATTGTATAAATTATTGTGTACTTTCGTTCTGACAAAATCATAATCTTATTCAGCCAAATTCTACCAACAAAACTACTCCAATACGCTCATGACACAAAAACTAGACCGTCGCAGCCTGCTTAAATCCGGCCTTTTGACCCTGGGAGGTATCGCCGTTGCTCCTCATTTGCAGGCGGGTGCTTTCTCTAACGTACCCCTGAATCTGGATCGCTCCAACCGCATATACCGCAGTCCCTTACTCCGCGAGCACTTTCTCGACGAGCAGCCCGATCTGAGCAAGATGATTGCCAAGCTCAACGCCAACGAAAACCCCTACGGCCCCCCCGCAGCGGCCAGGAAAGCCGTAGCTGACTCGGTAGGTGGCGGCAACCGCTACGCCTGGAAGGAGATGTCGGATCTGATTGAAAAAATTGCGAAGAAAGAAGGCGTGCCCACCAACCACATCATGATGGGCCCGGGCTCGTCTGACCTGCTGGAAAAAGTGGCGATTGTACTTTTCAAGGATGGGGGCAATGTCGTGTCCGCCGACCCCTCGTACATGTCACTGATGAACGTAGCCAAGTCGGTAGGGGCTACCTGGAAAGCTGTACCCTGCACGAGCGACTGGTCGCACGACCTGAAAGCGATGGAAGCTGCGGTAGATAAAAACACCAAACTGGTATACATCTGTAACCCCAACAACCCCGTTGGCATGATTACATCCGGTAAGGATCTGCTGGATTTCTGCTCGCGGGTATCAGAAAAGGTACCGGTCTTCGTCGACGAAGCCTACATCGAACTGGCTGTTGGAGCGGATACTGAAAGCATGGTTTCCCTGCTGCAAAAGAAGAAAAACGTAATCATTGCCCGTACATTCTCCAAGATTATGGGCATGGCTGGCCTTCGTATTGGGTACATTGCCGCGCTGCCATCGTTTATCGACAAGATTCAGGAGATCACCCGGGGAGGTATGGGCATTGCCTACACCTCTATCGCCGCCGCTTCGGCCGCTATGGACGACAAGGAGTTTCAGGATACGACCCGCAAACTGAACCATGAGGCTAAGCAGTATCTCTTCGCGAGCCTCGATAAAATGGGCTACAAGTATATTCCGTCCTATACCAATTTTGTGATTTTTCCGATAAGTATGAATGGTAAGGAGTTCCTAGGAAAGATGAGCTCTAAGGGTGTGATGGTACGGTCATTCGACATTCAGGACAAAACCTGGTGCCGTGTAAGTATCGGTACGATGGACGAAATGAAGATGTTCGTTGGCGCTCTGCAAGACCTGAGCTAGGATAACTACATAATGGGGCCCTCTAACGCTACAACTAACCGTTGGAGGGCCTTTTTTTTGCTCATTAGCCAGTACACTTTTACCCTTTTTCTCATGAGCGAGGCTTTACAAAAAACAATTACACTTATACTATTGATTGTTCTGGGGCTTATCCTGCGCGGAAAGTTCAAGAGCAAGGATCAACTGAACGGGATAAAGGAGATCATACTTTCGGTCGCTTTACCTGCTACTATTTTTATTGCCCTGATGAAAATTCAGGTAGATTCTACCCTGTTTTTTATTCCCCTGGCCGCATTGGCCTTCAACTTTTTCATGTACTACGCCTCGCCGGTTGCCTTTGGCTTTTTCGGCGTGGATAAAGATAGCTCTACGGGCCGTACTCTGGTAATGCTGCTGCCTTCGCTGGCGCCCGGCCTGTCGGCTTTTCCGTTTATTGCCGAATTTCTGGGCGAGGAGGGCCTGGCCAAAGCCGCAATGGCCGACGTGGGTAACAAGTTTTTTGTGCTCATATTCCTGTACATCATCGCCATGAACATGTTCCTGAAAAACAGCGTAAACGAAGAGGCAAACCTGAGTCAGAAAATCAAGGACCTGTTGCTGAGCCTGGTTAAGGAGCCTATCAATATTCTGCTGGTGCTGGCCATTACATTGCTCAGCCTTGGCGTGAGCTACAAGACGCTACCGTCGGTAGTTTCTGATCTTTTCGACAAAACCAGTGCGATGATGACCCCCCTGGTACTGATCTTTATCGGCTTGGCAGTACAGCTGAAAGAGGGACGCAAACGGCTGGTTATGTCTATGCTCACGTTTCGGGCGGGTATCACGCTGCTTTTCAGTGCGGCCCTTATAGCGTTGTTCAATTTGAGTGACCCTACTATGGTGTTGCTGGCGGTGGTGGTACCCCTCAGCTCGGCGAGTTTCTGGCCTTTTGCGCACATCTCGGTGTTCAATCTCCGCGAAGAGGCCAAGGGTATGTCTAAGGAAAGGCGTACTTTTGACGTCGAACTCGCCGTGCTGATTCTGGCGTTTTCGCTACCTATGTCCACGATTCTGATCCTGGGTATTCTCTCTACGGGCACGCTGTTTACGCACCTGTCCACGATTGTAACGGCCGGGGTAGTGCTGACCGCCCTCGGTACGGTACCGAATCTGGTGGCCAAAGCCATGTTCAAAGCGGCTCCGTCGGAGGCATAAGGGAATGTAATTGTCAATGAAATCAATCGTAGGTTGCCAGGCTGTGGCTATGCATAAACTGACCTTTCTAATTGTCATGCTCTCTGTGGGCTACGCAGCCCGGGCGCAGCAGGAAGCGCCAGCGGCGTCTTCGCCGGTAGATTCGGTGAGCAAATTTCATTTTCCGGAAAATATCGCCGTGACCATGGCGGATGGAAACACCAAGCGAATCTCGGAAATCTGCCCCGGTGAGTCGATCTGCTCGGTGAAATCAGGGCGCGTAATCACCGATTGCATTCGCAAAGTAGAGTCCAGTCACGACTCAGGTACCTGGCTTACAGCCCTCTACCTCAAACCGGTAGATGAAGCAGCGGCGAGCCGCGATACGTGGCCTCTGGTGCCGGCCCAACTGGTAGAAACTGCACCTACCCTGACCGTAACTACTACAAAAGGACCTAAGAAGGTTAGTCAGCTCAAAAAAGGCGATATACTGTACCGCTACGAACCCGCTACCCGGCAGCTGAGCGCCTGGCAGGTGGGCATTGTGCAGCGCAAAGCGCGTTGGGTCAATACCCTTTACGCGCTGGTGACGGAGGAAGGCTCTGATCTGCTCGAAAATATGATTGCATTAGACAGGTAAATGGTTTGGAATATACTCAGCGTGTTTGAGGAAGTTCAGTCAGGCCTCCCGGATTTTTCCCGGGAGGCTTTTTTTATGCGCCCGAAGCAGAAAATCGGAAAACAACGTTGCAGAGAAAAGGCATCCTGGTGTTTTGGGGGGATCTTTGTCCTGTTCAAATTTTCAAAAACCTCAAACCATTCAACCACCATGCAAAGCAACCCAACCCAGCAGGTTTTCAATCTTATTATCCTGGATGAAAGCGGTTCCATGAATTCCGTCAAGGAAGTAACCCTTACGGGCTTTAACGAAACTGTACAGACCATTCAGGGAGCGCAGCAGCAGTTTTCTGAGCAACAGCACCGCGTTTCTCTGGTGACTTTCAATGGCCTTGGTATCCGCACGGTACTCGACAACCAACCCGCCACTACCCTGACGCCCCT
>CATMVR010000458.1 GCA_950075905.1 uncultured Persicitalea sp.
GTATTCGGGCTGGAAAAGTACCTGACACAGCGCTTCAAGGTTCTGTCGGACAAGTACTACGAAGAAAACAAAAAAATTGCCCTGAGCCGGGCGGCCTGGGGCTACTCGCTGGCCGCGCTGGGTACGTTTGCCTACTACGGTGCCTACATCTTCATTCTGTTCGAAACTCTGGCCGGGCTCATCACCCTGGGTACCATGACCTTCCTGTCGGGATCGTTCCAGCGGATGCACGGTATGCTGCAGGGCATCATGAGCCGGTTTTCCAGCATTGCCGAAAATGCTTTGTACTTACAGGACCTGTTTGACTTTTTTGCCATTACCCCCACCATCATAGCCAACGCCGACGGTCTGAAAATTCCCTCGCCCATTCGGGAAGGAATTACGTTTGAAAATGTGAGTTTTAAGTACCCCGACAGCGATTTCTGGGCCATTCGCAACCTGAGCTTTACGCTCCACCCCAACGAAAAACTGGCGCTGGTGGGTGAGAACGGAGCGGGAAAAACTACCCTGGTCAAGTTGCTGTCCCGGCTCTACCTGCCCACCGAAGGGCGCATATTGCTGGACGGTCTGCCGCTGGAAGCGTACAGCCTGGCCGACCTGCGGGCTAACATCGGTATCATCTTTCAGGACTATATTCGCTACGAAATGACGATCTCGGAAAACATTGCCGTGGGTGACATTGAACGCCGCGACGACGAAGCCCTCATCTCCGCTTCGGCGCAGAAAAGTCTGGCGAGCGAAGTAGTAGACCGGCTACCCGCCCGCTTCAAACAAGTACTGGGCAAGCGCTTCAAGGATGGTACTGAGCTTTCGGGCGGGCAGTGGCAGAAGGTGGCCCTGGCCCGCGCCTACATGCGCGATGCCCAGTTGGTAGTACTCGACGAACCAACCTCGGCCCTGGATGCCCGGGCTGAGCACGAGGTTTTCCAGCGATTCAGCCGATTGATCGAGGGCAAGATGGCCGTGCTCATCTCCCATCGCTTCTCCACTGTACGCATGGCCGACCGCATCCTGTTTCTGGAAAACGGGACCCAGCTCGAATACGGCTCACACGAGGAGCTACTGGCCATGAATGGCAAATACGCCGAACTTTTCAACTTACAGGCGCAGGGCTATCAGTAAATCAGGTCAGGGATCGGGGAAAGCAACTTTGGAGATATTTTGTTATTTTTACTAAAAAAAGTCATGCAGCAGTCAATTCAATACGAAGTAGAAGCGCTGGACGATAAGTCAATCAATTCTATTTTGGCTCGTTTCAAAGGACGCCATGTCAAAATAGTAGTAGAGGAAGTAGAACAGGGCCGACCCGACCAGCTGGCCCTTTATGAGAAAGCTCTTGAAGTCAGGAAATTATTTGAGAATTCCAAAATAGATCCTGGCATCAATTTATCCGATTTGGCAAACGAAGTAAATTTATGATTTACTTCGATACTGACGTACTTGTAAATTTTCATTTGCCACAAGATGCCGTAAAGTATCAAATGGCAAACCAACTTTATCGTGATGCTTCAACGGAAGGGAAGTTCTTTGTTTCGCTGCTCTGTTTACAGGAAACATCTTTCGTTCTGCATAAATTGGGCGAGTCACCACAAGACATTGAAGCACTGCTGGCGACCCTGATACCGCATCAGCCAGCCGCTTTCGAAATATATCATTTCGAGCGAGCCATTGCGCTGGCCCGTACCATTGGCTTCCAAAACATCAACGACTGTCTGCACACGGCTATCGCCGAAGAGTACTGCGAGGAACTCTATACCTTCAACAAAGCTGATTTCAAACGAATCAAAAAACACACCGGCTTAAAGATTACAATTCTGTAAATCTCCGAAATTCCAAAAACGTTTTCCCTTCTCTCTGCGCTTACTAGCCGGGTATCAATCAAATTTTTCAAAAAAAGCCTTCTTCCCGAACTGACTTTTTGAAACTTTTTCTAACTTGTCTTGTGACATGATTTTTACCTTTGTAGAATTGTTAGTCATTTTACAATCAATTTAATTTCAATTTTATTCATGAAAAGAACTTTACAGGTCTTCTTCGGACTATGGCTCTTGCTGGGTATGTCGGAAGGGATGGCACAGCAGAGGGAAGTAAGCGGCACGGTAACTTCCCAAAAAGATGGCTCGTCGTTGCCAGGTGTGAGTGTGGCCGTCAAAGGCACCACGCAGGGTACCCTCACCAACCAGAACGGAGCGTATAGCATCCGGGTCAATGATCCGGGTACCGTACTGGTGTTTAGCTCCATCGGTTTCCTTCCCCAGGAAGCCACCGTGGGCAACCGCTCTACGATTAACATATCCCTGGCCGAAGACACCAAGACGCTCAACGAAGTGGTGGTAACGGCGCTGGGCATTAGCCGTGAAAAGAAAGCACTTGGGTACGCGTCACAGCAGGTAGACAGCGAGGAATTAGTACAGAACCGGCAGGCCAACCTGGTCAATGCGTTGCAGGGAAAGGTAGCAGGCGTTACCATCAACAGCACCGGCGGTGCCCCCGGTCAGGGAGCCCGCATTCTGATTCGGGGCATCAACTCCATCGACGTCAACCGCGACAACCAGCCGCTGTTTGTAATCGACGGTATTCTGCTCGACAACTCCACTTCGACCTTTGGCAATAGCGCCGAGTCGCGGGGGATGTCAAACCGAGCGGCGGACATCAACCCCGACGACATCGAAACCATCAACATCCTCAAAGGTGGCGCTGCTACGGCTCTGTACGGCTTGCGGGGGGCCAACGGCGTGGTGGTAATCACCACCAAATCGGGCAAGGCCGGGGCGCTGCGGGCCAATTTCAGCAGCACGTATGGGGTCGAGAATGTGAACAAATTTCCAGAAGTGCAGGACAAGTACACCATCGGCTACGCCGGCGTGTACAACCCGCAGGACTTTTTCCCCTCGTGGGGGCCAACCGTAGCGGCAGCCAAAGCGATTGACCCTACCCACCCCGATCAGCTCTACAACCATTTCCGCGATGCCTACCGCACCGGGCAGCAGTTTCAAAACAACCTGTCTTTCTCGGGCGGAACGGATAAAATCACGTTTTTGTCGTCTTTATCGCACCTGCGCCATGACGGGGTGATTCCCTTCACCAATTTTGAGAAGTTTTCGGCCCGCCTGAACACCGAGGTCCGGTTTAGCCCGAAATTTACTACCAGCGCCAACCTCAACTTCATCAATTCCGGAGGTGACCGCTACAACGCCGACCGCTTCAACGAAAGCCTCAGCTACTGGTCGCCACGCTACGATGTGACCGACTACATCAAGCCCGATGGTACCATGAATACCTACCGCAACAATAACCCCATCTACGGCGCCCTGACCAACAAGCTGAAAGACAATGTAAACCGTCTGATCGGTGGGGTAAACTTCAACTACACCCCCCTGGAATGGCTCTCGCTGAACTACCGGGCCGGCATTGATACCTACGCCGAAAACCGCCTGCGTACCGCTCCCGGCCCCCGTGGCTTTGCCGATGAGCGCCGCTACGAAGACAACGGCCTGGGCTTTGTGTACCAGTACAACACGCAGTTTCGGTCACTTACTTCTACTTTTACGGCTAGCGGTACTACCAAAATCGGCGATAACCTGAACGCCACTCTCCGGCTTGGCCACGACCTCTATGACCGCCGCGTGCGCAGCTTCGGAGCCGAGGGCAACGAGCTGACAGTATACAACTACTTCGACCTCCGCAACGCCAAGACCATCGTACCCGTGCAAGGTGCCGAAGACTACCGGTTAATGGGTGTTTTTGGCGAGCTGACCCTCGACTACAAAGACTTTCTGTTTCTGACCCTGACGGGCCGGAACGACATCACTTCGTCGCTTCGGGCGCCCAACAACTCGTTTTTCTACCCTTCGGCCAGCCTGGGGTATGTGTTTTCCCAGCAGTTTGAGCTGCCAAACTACGTGAGCCTGGGCAAGATAAGAGCTTCGTACGCTAAAATCGGAAAAGACGCCCTGCCCTACTCCACTACCACGGGTTTTTCGTCTTACACCAGCCTGCCCGCCGGCCTTACGGGCTTCACGCGCGGCTCGCTGCTGGGTGATCCCAACCTACGGCCTGAATTTACAGAAACTTACGAAGGCGGCCTGGAACTGGGCTTTTTTGGCAACCGGCTGGGCCTGGACCTGACCTACTACTACTCGCTCAGCAAGGATCAGATCATTAACGTAAACGTGACATCGGCCACGGGCTACGCGCGGGCCGCCATCAACTCAGGTACCATGCGCAACCAGGGGATTGAACTGGTACTACGCGGCACACCCGTCCAGAAGGGCAATTTCAATTGGGATGTGAACTTTAACTTCTCAGCCAACCGCAACCGGATCATCAGCATTCGCGAAGGGCTCACCGAAATCACCTACGCCTCCCAGTTTGGCTACTCCGGATCTACCGTCACCATGAAACTCCTCCCCGGCGAGGCCTACGGTAACCTGTACGGCAGCAGCTACCGGCGCTATTACGGCAACGGGGCCGAAGAAGACCCATTACGGGTAGATACCAGCCGGCCCATCGTGATTGGTGCCAATGGGTTTCCGGTGCGCAACGGGGCCCAGAAGCTACTCGGCAACTCCCTACCTGACTGGGTGGCGGGCCTGAACAATACGCTCCGCTACCGTGATTTCTCCCTGTCGGCGCTCTTTGATGCCCAGGTAGGTCAGGACCGGTACAATCAGCTGAGCAACTTCTTCTCGGCTTTTGGGATTGCCAAATACACCGAAAACCGCGAGGAAACCATTGTGTTTGACGGCGTGCTGGCCGATGGCGCCCCCAACACCAAACCCGTGTACCTGGGCCAGTCCTTTGAGCCTGACGGCGTCAACTTCGGCA
>CATMVR010000459.1 GCA_950075905.1 uncultured Persicitalea sp.
TATCAAAAATCAGTACCTGTACGCTACGGTACCTCACGCAGCGACTTTACCGAGTATGTTTTCGACGAGGGTGTAGCCGTTACCGATACATTTTACGTTGGCTGGCTGCAAATTAGTGAGGAAGCCCTCGCCGTGGGTTTTGACCGCAACTCGCCGCTTGGAGGCCGAAGCCTGTTTACGAACTTATCCCAGGAGTGGACCCCCAATGCCGGGCTTAGCGGCAGTGTGATGATCCGACCTTTTTTTGGTGGCAAGGCCAGCGGAGTCATTACGCCGGTGGAGCCGGTACCTACCCTGGATGTGAATGTCTACCCCAACCCCACGACCGGTATCATTCAGTGGGACAACCATTTGATAAAACAAATCGATATTTTTTCGCTGCAAGGAATTAATGTAAGAACTTTGTACCCCACAGTTGGCCAAACGGAAGCTTCGCTGGCAAACTTGCCCGAGGGCCTGTACATTCTGCGTATTTCGGATGGAACCAGGACCAAAACTCAAAAAATAGTACTTAAAAAATAATTCTAACCGACTTTCAACATGGATATAACAGTACACGAACTGAAAGAGCGCCTCGAAAAAGGGGAAACACTTCACTTCTACGACGTGCGCGAAGAGCACGAATACGAAGACGACAACCTGGGCGCCACGCTGATTCCGCTGGGTGAATTCCCGGATCATCTGGACGAACTGGAATCGCTCAAAGATGAGGAGATCATTATTCACTGCCGCTCGGGTGCCCGCAGTGGCAACGCCCAGAAGTTTTTGCAGGCAAACGGGTTTACCAACGTTAGAAACGTACTGGGTGGAATTCTGGCCTATCGCCGGCTGGAAGAGGAAGAGCAACACTAAAAGTCTGCGTCTTACATTCTGACCGAAGCCTGTTGCTCCAAAAAGCAACAGGCTTTTTTAGTTGAAAAAAGTTTAAATAAGCCGGGAGTCTACCCAGGCTTTGATACCCTCATAGTCGTCTGCCGCGAAAAAAGTAAAATTGCCCTGATGTCGAAACCAGGTAAGTTGCCTTTTGGCGTATCGGCGCGTATTCTGTTTCAGCAGACGTTCCATCTCGGTTTCGTCGTATTTTCCGTCAAGGAAATCAAATACCTCCTTGTAGCCAACTGTCTTCAGGGCGTGGTGGTGGCGGTACTCAATCACGCTACGGGCCTCCTCTACCAGCCCAGCGGCCAGCATCTGATCCATTCTTTTTTCGATGCGCTCGTACAACATTTTTCGGTCGCGGTCCAGGGCAATGAGCAGGGTACGAAAAAGGCGCTCCTGCGGACGTTCCGACCGAAAAGAGGAAAAGGGTCGGCCCGAGGTGTAGAACACTTCCAGGGCCCTCACTACCCGCTGCGGATTAAGAAACTCCGGCGTGGAGGAAAAACCAGGATCGAGGCGCTGCACTTCCGCCTGCAACGATTCCAGTCCCTCTTCCCGCAGCCGGCGCATGAGCTCGTCACGTAGACCCGGTACGGGTGGCGGCAAGTCATCGAGTCCTTCGCAGACGGCCTTGATGTATAACCCTGAGCCCCCGGTAAGAATCACGTAATCTTTTTCGGCAAATAGCTTGTCAAGCAGCCGCAGGGCATCGCGCTCGTAGTCGCCCGCGCTGTACGGGGCCGCAATGGAATGCGTGTTGATAAAGTGGTGGGGAACAGCCCTGAGCTCAGCCTCCGTAGGCTTGGCTGTACCGATGGTTAGCTCACGAAAAAACTGCCTGGAATCCGCCGAAACGATTTCCGTACCCAGCTCCTTAGCCAGTTCTATGCATAGCTCGGTCTTACCTACCGCCGTGGGCCCGGCTACTACGATCAGGTATTTATTGCTCACGTTTGGGTTTATGCTCTTTTTGTAAGAATTTTAGAAAGTACAAAAATAGAATAACATGGACTTTACCACCCTTCTTTTATTTTTTATGACGCTGGGGGTAGGCGCAGTAGCGGGTTTTGTGGCCTTTTACTACCTGACGGGCCGCAACCGTAAGAAATCTGAACCTACCAAAGAGGCCACGGTGCTGATCGAGCGGATCGAGAAGGTCTTCAAAGTGGTTATGGCCGAGGGATACTTTACCGAAATATACAACTACCAGCACGATCTGGATATCTGGAGTCTTTTTAAAGACAAAAAGAAAGCCCTGGTCATTGCCAAGGCCAAGGTACTGGTTGGGTTTGATTTTTCGAAAATGCGCCTGCGGGTCGAAGGCGAGGACCGCAAAATCATCGTGGAGTACTTCCCGGCCCCCGAGGTACTATCCATGGATACCGAGTACAAATTTTACGATATAGAGCAGGGCTGGATCAATCGTTTTCATACCGAAGACTACACCAACATTTTATCCGAGGCCAAAGAGACCATGCACGAAAAAGCCATGGAAAGCGACCTTCCCCGCATTGCCAATAATCAGATCCAACTGATGATGTACCAACTCGCCGCCACCATGAACTGGAAAGTAGATATGCAGCTCAGCGAAGCGAATCAGAAAATGCTGAATAAATATACTACCTACCGGGACCTGGAAGCAGAGATAGAGCCTCTACCCAAGAAAAATGATTAATCGACAATGGAAATCTTCTTTGCTTCCTATGCAGCTCTCCGGAATTGAGTTGTAATGCAACAAACAGATAAACACTTACTCACCCGCGGGCTCTACCATTACTACTTCTTCCTTCTCTACGACCACAGCTCCCTGTGGGTACCCTTTGGGCTTTCTGACAAATTTTTTGGGAGTAACGATTACCGGGCACAAGCTATCAGTGCGACGACGCGAGTAGAAGGCGGCCAACTGCGCAGCCCGCTCAATAACCGGTGCCGGAAACTTTTTCCCGGCCTGGTACTTCACTACTACGTGCGATCCGCTCACATCACGCGCGTGCAGCCACAGATCTTCCTTATAGGCGTATTGTTGTGTCAGCAAATCGTTGTTTTTGGCGTTTCTACCCACCAGTATGGTAAAGCCCAGGTACACTACATTCCTGAAAAGCTGTCCCTTATCTACCCCTTCGCGGGAGGGGGTCAGTCCTTCTTTTTTGACATAGGCACGGAGTTCCCGCAGCATCTCAATACCCTCGATAACCTTGTAATACTCCCGTAGTTGTTCCAGTTCCGACTCCCTCAATGCGAGATTTTCCTGAATCTTATCGATTTCTATTTTCTCGTTCTTGGCCTTCCGGTAGTATACCTCGGCGTTCTTCTGGGGCGACAAATCCTTTTTCAGCTTGATCACAATAGGCTTGTCGTGATAAAAATCATAGAGTTCCACCCGCTCGGCCCGCTCAGGTATGACGTGCAGATTGGCCATCAGGATATGTCCCATCTCCTCGTTCTTCCCTCCTTCTTCCAGCTCAATCAGCTTTTGAAAAGAGTTGGCCAGGTAATTTTCAGTCTGTCTGATCCGCTTTTGCAATAAACGGAGCCATTCGGCCTTTTCTTTTTCGATGGTCCCGAGCCGGGAGTAAGCGTAGTAATACCGGTTGAGCGCTTTGATCGGGTCATCAAACGTCTCCGTAATTTCACCCACGGGAAGCAATGAAAGAACCGGCTGATGATCCAACTGGGTCAGGTAGTAGGCCGGTTGGTTAAGCAATTGCAGAGTATCCTGTACGATGGTCCAGCGCTGGGTGAGATCTGTAACGCCGTTGAGTCTTTCGTATAAGTATCCTTTCACTACCTTTCCGAAGGTAGGGAACAATGGCTCAAATTTACCATTTTCGGCCAGAAATGCCTCGTAGGATTGATCGAGGTTGCGATCCAACTCCTGTACTTTCAGATGCTGGTCGGCGGTAAGTTTGTTGTTAAAAAGGTCTGCTACTTCTCCCTTATCGTCCAGGTGAATGATATTGGAACGGTTGCCAAAGAGCTTGAACACCAGCACATCCCCCTTTTCAAGGTAGATACCGAAGGCCCGCTCGTTAGAGTAGACCCGCACCTGCCCTACTTTTTGCTCGTAGAGATCCGTAAACAGGTCTACGCTGTTTCGGCGGGCACGGTCAAACTGCTCGGGGAAGTTGAGGGCGGCAAAATCGGCCCGGAGCGAGGCCCGGATAAAAAAGGGTTTGTAGTAGTTGGTTTTTCCGCGTGCTTCTGCAAACACCAGGATTATCTCGTCCTTTTCCTGACTAAAAGCTTCCAGGAAACGTTTTCCGGTTAGCTCGTAGGAAAGTATGGGCGCCAACTGACGCAGGAAATAGTAGTTCTGATGCAAGATTGAAAAGATAATGTTTGACACTCCCTGAAGGGAAAAACCGGTTTTCGGGAAAGCTGTTTGGAAATTCAGCTCACAAAGAAAGGGACAATCCATCATGGGCAAGGTGCACATGGGGGGGGAGCTCCGCGTCTACCAGGCTGTGCAGCCCCATGCGGTGGCTGATGTGGGTCAGATAGGCCGCGGGCACGTTGAGCCGGTCGATTAGTTCCAGAGCCTGGGAAAGCGTAAAATGCGAAAGGTGCGATTCGCGTTGCAGGGCATCGATTACCAGTACCCTACTGCCGCTTATTTTCTCCAATTCTGGCTCTGAAATGTAATTGGCATCGGTGATATAGGTAAAATCACCAATTCGAAAACCAAAAACCGGCAATCGGTGGTGCATGACCTCGATGGGCGTAATGGGTACCCCATCTATTTCAAATGGTTTGTTTTCGATAGCATGGAGCTGCAACCGGGGCACACCGGGATACTTCATCTCCGAGAAAGCATAGGAGAACTCGGTCTGTATCTGATTCAGAACTTCCTGCCGACCGTACAGGGGCATATCTTTCTGCTGCCGGAAATTGAACGCCCGCACGTCATCAAGGCCCGCTGTGTGGTCTTTGTGCTGATGG
>CATMVR010000460.1 GCA_950075905.1 uncultured Persicitalea sp.
CCTCACGGGTGCGGGTAAAGAGTACATTGCCCGTCAGAAGGGTTGTATGGGGCATGTCAATTTTAGACCGGAAAATCATGGGTAGCTGCAGGTGATCCTGTAAGTTTTTTCCCACACCGGCACGGTGGACAACCGGCCTGATTCCCAGTTTTTTCAGGTCGGTTTCGGGGCCAACGCCAGATAGCATCAGCAACTTGGGCGAAGCCAGTGCCCCGGCCGACAGGATTACTTCTTTCTCAGCTTTGACCCTTTCCACAAAGCCATCTTTGGTGCGGTACTCCACGCCCGTTGCTTTGCCTTCATTGATCAGAACCTTAAGTACAAAAGCCTGTGTGTGTATAGTAAGGTTTTTGCGGTTCTGAACTGGATGCAGAAAGGCAGTAGCCGCACTAGCACGATTGCCCTTCGGATCGATGTGGAACTGCAGCAGGCCGGAGCCGTCTTCCTGTTTCTCCCCGTTGTAGTCCCAGTTTGGGCCTTGGTAGCCCAGCTCGGTGGCCCCTTTCAGAAAGTGCTCAGACCGCATGATGTCGTCGGGACAATCTCGGATACTGAGCTCTCCGCCTACCTTGTGGTAGTCTGAGGCGCCCCCTTCGTAATGTTCGGACTTCAGAAAGTAGGGCAACACGTCCTGATACCCCCAGCCTTTGGCCCCGAGGGCTGCCCACTCGTCAAAATTTCCGGGGTTTCCGCGTACGTACATCATGGCATTGATGGAGGTGCTACCACCAAGTACTTTCCCCTGGTTGATGGTGATGGCTCGGCCGGTGAGTCCGTCCTGCCCGGTTGTATTCAGCTGCCAGTCCTGACTGGAGCCCCACAGGCTCACAAACCCGCCTGGGTCGTGGATAGCCTCCGCCTCATCGGCGCCGCCGGCTTCCAGTACCAGTACTTTCAGGTCAGGGCGTGCACTCAGCCGATTGGCCAGTACACAACCCGACGCTCCCGCCCCAATGATGATGTAGTCGTATGTAGATTCGGTTGCCATAGTGTTGTGTAGGAGAGTTTGGATTAGTGTGAACAGTTTACCTGCACCCAGTCGGACCGGTGGTCGCCCTCCAGCACCAGGTCAATCAGGAAGGGCTTGTCGTCGGCCATCATGCGCTCAATGGCGGGGCCGATCTCCTCTTCTTTTTCTACCCGTACGGCTTCTACTCCCATCGATTGGGCGAGCAAGTCAAACCGGATGGCCGGGAATGACAGGTCGAAGGGGAGGGGGTGGTTGTGAGTAGCGATATCCCGCTCCTGCCAGTACACATCGATGTTGAGTTGCAGAAGTTTGTAGGAGCCATTGTTGCAGACCACAAACTTAGCCCCGGTGCCGTGGCGCACGGCCGACCACAGGGCCTGTATGGTATACATACTTCCCCCATCGCCCGAGAAACCGATGACGGTCTTGTCGGGATGGGCGAGCTTGGCCCCGATGGCTCCCGGAAACCCTACGCCCAATGAACCACCCCGGGTAACAAAGTAGTGACCGGGGAGGGTGGGTACCATGTGCCGGGTAATGGCCGGAGAGCTGGTCAGCGCTTCGTCAAAGATGATCACATCTTCGGGAACGTGCCGGGCCAGCACACTGGCAAACTGGGCCATCTGTAAAGGATTGCTGCCTTTCAACTCCTCGTCTTTCTGGAGGTCAGTGGCTGTTTTGGCTTCCTTTGCCGATGAAATCTCCTGCGTTCGTTTTTCGGCGGCTTGCTTGAACTCCGGCGTCATTTTGGCTTCCAGGGCCGCCGCGAGGGCTTCCATAGATAGCCTGGGGTCAGACACAACCCCCAGGTCTACGCGGTGGTTTTTTCCGATCTCGTAGGCGTTCAGATCGAAGTGAATTACCTTGGCGTCCGGGGCGTAAATTTCGTCGAGGTTAGGAAATACCTCGGGTACCATGTAGGTGCCTACGATCAGGTTTACATCGCCTTTACTGGTGATAGGATGGCTATAACTGCCAAACATGTGGCCCGTAGTACCCTGGTACAGCGGGTGGGAATTGTCCATGACCAAATCGCCAAAATCAACTCCGTATACCTCGGCACCCAGGAGCTCGGCCACGCGGGTCATGGCGGGCACGGCCCCTGAGTAGGCAACGCCGTCTCCTATAAAAAGCATTGGCCTGGCTGATGCCAGTAGCATGTCAGCAGTTTGCTGAATCAGGGAGTCAGTGGGTACTACCTGGGTAGAGGGAATGGGGGTAGGAAAAACCGGCTCATCGTTGATCTCATCCAGCACATCCATAGGCAAGCAAACATAGACCGGCCCCATAGGAGGCGTGGAGGCTATTTTGACGGCGCGGCGCAGCGTGCGCAGCAGCGACTTTGACGACATAGCCATGGTGGAGTACTTGGTAACGGGCGCCATCATAGCCACCAGGTCGTTGGCCATCTGGGCGTCCATGTTCATGTACTTCACCCCGGCATCGGCTCCAATCACCACCAGCGGGGCGTGGCCGCGCTTAGCCTGGTACAATGCACCTACGGCGTTGCCAATCCCCGGTGAGCTGTGCAGCTGCACCAGGGTTGGTTTTTGGGTAGCACGGGCGTAGCCGTCGGCGGCCATTACCGCCACACTTTCCTGCAGCGTAAGGATGTACTTCATGTCGGGGTACTCGGCCAGGGCGTCAAGGAATCCCTGCTCTACCGTACCGGGGTTGCCAAACATGTGATCCATGCCGTCGGCGAGAAACTGCTCGATGATTTTTTGATTTCCGGTTTTACCAGCCATAGCGCTTCAATCCATTATCCAACATATTGACATACTGCTCACCAAACTCAAAGGAACACTGTAGCGAGCGCGCCGTGATGAACGGATAGTCCACGATGACGGAGGTTTCCTTGCCAAAGTTTCCGTGGTACTGTCCTTCGGGCCCAACGGCATCGGAGAGCACGTATTCAAGCACGTAGGGGGGAGGCCCCATATTCAGGTCGGTGTGCAGGAAGCCGGTGCCATCGTGGTAGTCGTACTCGATGCAGTGGCCGGTAACGTGCTTGCCCCGGATGATGGACTTGCGCTCGTTGAAATCGCGGGCAAAAGCCAGGGGAGCCACGCCATAGCAGATTCCCGCTACGGGCATATCCTTGTTGTAGAAAGCCAGGATGATGTCGTGAACCCGCTGATTGTTGACCATATCGATGATGGGACCGCTACCGCCTACCAGAAATACCGATTCGTACTCGGAGGTTAGCTTTTCCTGGGCTTTTTTGAGATCGGCATAGTACTTCTCAAATTCCCGCAAAAAGTTGGGCGACGAGAAATAGGGGCGTTCCGGGATCATCTCCGACATGTTCAGTGGGTTTTCCAATCGCTTCTGCGATTCGAAGTTTTCCACTTTCTCCTTAGCCTCGGGCGTCGTAACGCACATCCCCAGGGGTGGATCTACATAGGTGGTATCGTAGCTGGGAGGCAGGGCTTCGGCTTTCTTGCCGTTTTTGGTCATGAAATCAACGGTGTATCCCGCCGCTTCCAGCTTCTCAAGCGGACCCACCAGTTCGATTCCCCAGTAGCCGTATTCAGAAAGAATTGCTAATACTTTTTTGGACATAACTTTGTTTGATTTTGCGTTACGTTTATTAATATACGTTTAGGCACATAGACCTTATTTAAGCTGCTCGATCAGGCCCCAGTCGTCCCAGTTGGCCCAGGCTTCCTTGATTTTACCGTCTACTACGTGGTACATGACGAGCCCTTTCCAGGTTGCCGTACGACCGGTGGCGGGTATGCCGGCAAAGTCGCCTTTGTGGGTGCCGGGTGCCGCAAACCGAACGACCACCTTGTCGTCCTCAGCCACTACATCCACTACTTTGAGATCCAGGTCCGGAAAGGCCGAATAGAGCATATCCATTTGGGTATGCAGACCTTCCTCGCCCTTTATGGCTTCGGGTACCGCCGAACGATCAATGTAGAAGTCGTCCGTGGTAAACTGTTTGAACTTACTGAAGTCCCGATTTCTAAGTATGGCGTCAACATACGCCAGTACGACTTCTTTATTAGCTTGGGTAGACATGACTTGAAGTGATTTAATGATTAATGATTGGACTTAAAAATCGTACAGAACCTTGATGCCGTCGATTTGTCGCATGAGCCCCATAACGTCGTTCTGAACCCGGGCCTCAGTCATCAGTCCATCCGGCGAGAACTTGAAAAAGCTGATACCCTTGATCTCTACATCTTTGTTGCTGGCGGGGACATTGCGCCAGGTATCTACGTGCCTGGAGGTCATGCGCCAGCATCCTGCTCCTTTGTCTTCGGTGGCTACCACATCTCCTTCGTCATCATCTACGTGGTACGTGAGATTTTCAAAAATTCTCCGGTTGGCCTGCACCAATTTTTTGAAAGACTCCCGGTCTTTCAGGTGTGCAAAGGCCAGGATAAAATTGAAATCAGGGCTCAGAATCTGATCCACAACTTCCATATTTCCTTCGCTCCAGACATCCCGGAAAAAGGCCAAAATCTTTTTTTCGTTTTCTTTTGCTGTTGCCATGTGGGGTTAGGAAGAATAGACTATGGGGACAAAATAAATTTTAAGCATAACTACGACTTTGCCAGCTGAGGCAGAGAAGCTCAATCAGTGCGCTCCGGGAGGAGGCGGAACTACACCCAGTTGCTGGAGAAGGCCCAGTTCGTCCACATTAGCCCAGCGTTCGGCAATTTTGCCATCCTTCATGCGTACCGTGGTGGTACCGGTGAGGGTCAGGTCTTTGCCGCTGGGGGGCATGCCCATTACTCCACCCGTGTCGGTGCCGTTGAGCCGCCAGCGGTGTACTACCTTGTCGGCGGTATAGATTTCGTCTTCTACGGTAAGTTTCACATCCGGCATGGCATGGC
>CATMVR010000461.1 GCA_950075905.1 uncultured Persicitalea sp.
GTTCATGTTGGTTTTGAATTTTATTATTTTCATATCATTTGTTCGGTTTGAAGGGATGAAATCAAAAGCGTCATTCCTGCCATGAAAGTAAAGAAGGGTGTGCCAAAACAAATCTTCCCTTAAACAGTTGCCTATTGTACTATTTTCCGGGACTTGATTCAACAGCATGTGCACAGCTTTGCCCAATACAGGCCCTTTGCCTCCGAAAAGGGAACGGGGGGCCATAATATCTTCCCAAGCATGACTCTTTCCGGAAAGTCCTAGAAAAAAAGATGTATACCTGGCACAAAATTATGTAATAGGGAATTGGCCTAAAATGAATACGTTTGCATTCAAGGTTTATAAAATCCATGAGAAAGCCCCGATTCCTGAGACTTGTTTCGCTGATGATGGCCCTACTGCTTCTGATAAGCAGCACGGGGTTGGTCATCGTGGATCATGAGTGCCTGATGAGGGGTAAGTCACAGTCGGTGTGGATAGGCCTGGAAACCTGTTCCAAAAGCTGCCAATCCCCCCAAGCCGTTGATGTTTCAAAACACGACCATACCACTTCCTTTGACAAAGTACCCTGCTGTCAGGAAAAAGCGCAACTGGTTAAACTTGAAGTGCAATCCCAATCCGGCTGGGGCGTGGTACAGGTTTTCACGGGGATTCAGCCTTTTCCAGAATTCTTTCGCATGCTCAGGCATCCCACTTCCCCTGGATCCGTTGCCTGGCCAATTTTTTCTGATAGCGGCCCTCCCGCCTATACTGTTGCCTATATACTAGCCATTCTTTGCACCTGGGTCATTTGATCCCTCCACTCCTTGTTTAGCCCGGGCACATGCCCCGCTGTGCACTTATAACTGTTAATCGGATCGTTTCTTCATTGAATTCTGACTGGTTGGTCAGGCAGCCGATTTTTCGATTCCGGGTATTCTAATGATGCCGGCCTTCCGGCTGTGCGGAATTCCCATACTATCCGCAATCCTTACCGGTACCCTACTAACCCACCAGCTACTCATAACCTTATCATGGTACATCGCATTATAGAATGGTCTTTACAAAACCGTTATATCGTCCTCATTCTGGCGACGGGGCTTTTTGTATGGGGAGCAGTGTCCGTGCGCAATAACCCCATCGACGCTATCCCCGATCTGTCCGAAAACCAGGTGATCGTGTTCACCGAGTGGATGGGGCGCGGTCCCCAGCTGATCGAAGACCAGATTACCTATCCCCTGGTCACCAACCTGCAGGGACTTCCCGATGTGAAGTATGTGCGGGCCAATTCTATGTTCGGTATGAGCTTCATTTACATCATTTTTGAGGATGAGGTGGATATCTACTGGGCCCGGGAGCGGGTACTGGAACGCATGAGTACCGTTTCGCAAAGCCTGCCGGAGGGCGTGAGCCCCCAACTTGGGCCCGACGGTACCGGCGTCGGACACATCCTGTGGTATACCCTCGATGCCCCCGAGCTCGACCTGGGCGAGCAGCGCGCCATTCAGGACTGGTACGTCAAATTTGCCCTCCAGAATGTGAAGGGGGGGAGCGAGATCGCCTCTTTCGGGGGCTTCCAGAAGCAATACCAGGTTTCCCTCAACCCTAACAAATTGCTCTACTATGACCTGGCCGTCAATAATGTCATAGCGGCGGTCCGGGCCAACAACAATGAGAGCGGGGGCCGGAAGTTCGAAATGAGTGATATTGGCTATGTCATTTCTACCTCCGGCTATCTCAAAAGCATGGAGGAAATAGAAAACATTCCCGTTAAAAACCAGAAAGGCATCTCGGTTCGGATTGCCGACGTAGGTACCGTGCAAATGGCCGGGGAGACCCGGCTGGGAATCTTTGACCGGAACGGCGAGGGGGAGAAGGTAGGAGGAATTGTGGTGATGCGCTACGGCGAGAATGCGGCGGCCGTCATCGAGCGGGTGAAAGCAAAAATGGTGGAAGCTGCCAAGGGCCTGCCGCCCGGCGTTTCGTTCAACATCATCTACGACCGGGGCGAGCTGATTCAGGAAAGCATCGACAGCATCAAGCATACCCTCATTGAAGAAATGATCGTGGTATCATTGATTGTGATCGTATTTCTGTTTCATTGGCGCAGCGCCCTGAGCATCATCATTCAGATCCCCATTACCATTGCCGCCAGCTTTATTCTGCTCAATGCCTTTGATATTTCCTCCAACATCATGTCCCTTACCGGCATCGCCCTGGCGATCGGGGTCATTGTAGACAATGGGATCATCATGAGTGAAAACGCGTACAAACACCTGGCCGAGCGCTATGCTCTGTGGGAACAGCAACAAAAAAACGAACCGCAATGAAGTGGCTACGAAGAAATAAAAAACCGAAGGAAAACTGGATTTCGGAAGAAGAGCGTCTGGCAATTATTGAAAAGTCGAGCAAGCAGGTATCACGCGGGGTATTCTTTGCCACCATCATCATCATTACCTCGTTCTTGCCGGTATTTATGCTTACGGGGCAGGAAGGCAAGCTTTTTCACCCGCTAGCCTATACCAAGACCTTCATCATGCTGATGGATGCCCTGCTGGTGCTCACGCTGGCCCCGGTGCTCATTTCTTTCTTTATGAAAGGTAAGTTCCGGCCGGACAACGCCAACCCCATCAACCGGGTTCTGGAACGGTTTTACGAACCCGCCATCCGCACTATTCTGAAATGGCGTAAAACGACTCTGGGGGTTAATATTATAGCCTTACTGATTTCCATTCCCCTGCTTATGAGTCTGGGCAGTGAGTTTATGCCCCCGCTGGACGAGCAAAGCATATTGTTCATGCCCGTGACACTGCCCGATATCTCCAACGCCGAGGCAAAACGGATTCTGCAGGTACAGGACAAGATCATCATGTCGGTGCCCGAGGTGGAGCAGGTACTGGGCAAAGCGGGGCGGGCCAGTACCGCTACCGACAACTCGCCCATCAGTATGATCGAAACCATCATCATGCTCAAACCCAAGGCGCAGTGGCGCGAGGGCCTGAGCAAGGCGGACATCATCAGTGAGCTGGATACGAAATTGCAGATACCCGGTGTGGTGAATGGCTGGACCCAGCCCATCATCAACCGCATCAACATGCTGGCGACGGGAATCCGGACCGACGTGGGCATAAAAGTGTACGGACAGGATTTGTACCAGATAGCGGCCGTATCCGAAAAAGTCAAGGCGGCCCTGGAAGGTACCCCGGGGGTAACGGATTTGTACGTAGAACCCATCACGGGAGGAAAGTACCTCTCTATCCAGGTGCGAAGGGCTGACCTGGGCCGGTACGGGCTTACGGTTGACGACGTGAATCAGACCGTAGAGAGTGCCCTGGGGGGCGCTACCGTGGGGCAGTCCATCGAAGGCCGGCAGCGCTTCGCCATCAGCGTTCGGCTGGCGCAGGATTACCGCAACAGCGTGGAGGAAATCAAGCGAATCCCTTTACAGGCTCCCGGCTTTGGGGAAGTACCCCTGCAGGCCGTCGCCGATGTGGTATTTGAAGACGGCCCACCCATGATTACTTCCGAGAACGCCATCCTGCGCGGTGCGGTGATGTTCAACGTCCGGGACCGGGACCTGGGCAGTACGGTAGAGGAGGCCATGGCTAAAATCAATGGACAGAAGGGCATTCTGCCCGAAGGGTACTTTCTGGAATGGAGCGGTCAGTACGAGAACCTTATCCGGGGGCAACGTACGCTTCTGATCATTGCTCCCATTGTGTTGGTCATTATTTTCTTCTCGCTCTACTTCGCCTTCCGCTCGTTTCGGGAAGCCATTCTGAGCCTGCTCACGATCCCCTTTGCGCTGATCGGCGGGGCCTACATCATTTATTTCTGGGGAGTCAACCTGTCCGTAGCCGTTGCGGTAGGCTTCATTGCCCTGTTCGGCATTGCGGTAGAAACGGGGATAGTTATGGTAATCTATCTCAATGACGCCATGCAGCAGTTGATCAAAGAGAAAGGGAATTCCAGCGAAACCATCAGTAAGGAGGATTTGCGCGAATACGTAATCCGGGGGGCAGCCAAGCGCCTCCGGCCCAAGCTGATGACGGTATGCGTGTCGCTCTTCGGTCTGATCCCCGTCCTGTGGGCTACGGGCGTCGGTACCGACGTGATGAAGCCGATTGTACTCCCGATGATCGGCGGGGTACTCACTTCTTCAACGCACATCCTGCTGGTGACACCCCTCATTTTTTTAATGACCAAGGAATATGAATTACGGAAATTTGGAAAACTGGAAGTATATGACGTACAGCATTAAATGGGTAGTGGGGGTGCTTTTCCTTCTTCCGCTGGGCGTACTGGCGCAGCAGGAAGAGGTACTATCCCTACCCGAAATTATAAAAAGGATCGAAGCCGAAAACCTTCAACTGCAGCCCTACGGTCCCCGGGCCGAAAGCTACCGCTACAAAGCCGAGGCCGCCACCGCCTGGATGGCCCCCATGGTGGGCCTGGGCACCTTCATGATGCCCTATCCGGGGCAAAAGGTCATGGACGGCCGCGACCGGGGTATGCTCATGCTGCGGGCCGAGCAGGAAGTACCCAATCTGTCGCGCCTGCGGGCCGAGAGGAGCTACATCGAATCCAGAGCCAGGGTGGAGACAGTTAGTCGGGGAGTGGTCCTGAACCGGCTGCGGGCCGAAGCCAAAAGCAACTACTTTGCCTGGCTGGTTGCCCTCCGGCAAATCAGAGTCCTGGAAAGGAACGAGGAAATACTGGCTATGATGAAGAAAGTGGAAGAAGTCAGGTACCCGTTCAACCAGGCGCCCCTGAGCAGCATATACCGGGCCGAGGCCGAAATTGAAAAAAACCGGAACATGATGCTGATGC
>CATMVR010000462.1 GCA_950075905.1 uncultured Persicitalea sp.
TCTTTGGCGGGCGTCACAATGGGCGGGACTATACCCGGATTGGCCGGAATCAGGAAACTCATGCCAAATTCCTTACCCGTCAGCAGGAAATCGGGCAGTACTACCTGATACACGCGTTGCGCGTCAAGGGGTAGATTTCCGATGTACCATACCCTGGTAGCTTCGTCGTAGCGGGCGTTGGCGTGGTGCAGAAAGCCTCCCTTACCGCGGCTCAACCGGCCCGCTTCCAGAACCTTTTGTAGAAAGTCACCTTTCATTTTAGCCTGCGAAATACCACCGCCAAAAGGCAGGATGCGCACAATGTCGTACTGAGAGATAGGTCCTTCGAGCACATCATCTATCCGTACCGAGCCGCCATTGAAGACGGCCAGGTCACTGCCCGGAAAAGCCGCAAACAAACTTTGGGCGATCGTAGAGGTCAGCGCTCCGTGCTCACGCCGGACGGTCGCTTCGAGGCCGTCCCAGGGCTCGGGCGTGGTGTACACTACCTCGGTGGGTTCAAAGCCCAGTTCCCGGAAGCTTTCGGCCGCAATCTGCTGCCATTTGGCCACCACGGCGGCCGTTTTGGGCTCCTCCGGCACCGTCTCATCAATAGTTTTTAACTCCGATTCCAGGCGCACCAGCCGACTTTTGCGGTCAAAGTACAGGCGGTGGATGTAGGCCGTTTTGGCGTTGGCGTCGGCCTTGGCAATAGGTACCTTGCCTACCTTTACCATCATGTGGTCGTGGTCGTGTCCGCCCATGATGAGCGTCAGATTGGGCAGTTGTTCGGCCAGACGTTTGTCGTCGGCAATGTCGAGGTGCGTAAGCGCTACCACTACATCGCAGCGGTTTTTGAGGTCTTCGTACTCGCGGCGGGCGGCTTCGAAGGGGTCGGCAACCTGCACAAAGTCTTTATTGACCGGGATACAAACCCCAAACAGCCCCACACGTACCTTACCATTGTCCAGAATCACCGAAGTTGGAAAATTGGCTCCATCTTTACTGAAAGGCACCGTCTTGTTGCCATCCCGCAACTGCATATTGGCAACTACCCAGCGAAAGGTCGACTCCTCAATGCGTTTTTGCAGCACCGTGGGCCCTTTATCGTCGTAGTCGAACTCGTGATTGCCGAAGGTCACGTAGTCGAGCCCAGCGGTATTTAGTACATCCACCATCTGCTTTCCCTGAATGCGCTCGCCGTTGTGGCGCAGGGTACCCGTGACCGAGGGGCTCAGAAAATCGCCCGCCAGCACGAAATAGGTACTTTTGGGATTTTCTTTTTTCAGCTGCTTTTCCAGGTAGGCTACCCGCGCCAGCCCTCCTGACTTGCCGTTGTTGAGCGGGGCGATTTCGTACACGTCATTGATCTGCAAAAAAGTAACGGTGCGTCCGGTTTGGCAACCGCTCGCTGCTGCCAGCAGAAGTAGCCATAAAATCACTTTGGGCCTGGTAAACATGGTAAAGAATAAGGTTTGGGTCGTAGGCTCGTTTTTCATTTTGGTGTAAATAAAATGGTTTTTACCATAAAAGACCACGGTTTGAATTCTTAAAATACCCGGCAGCCCGACTTATTTCCCGCCAGGTACGTTTTAGGAAGGGAATAATCCCGGCAGGGAAGTTTTGACGGAAAAGCTATTCCTGTTTATCTTTATTTCCTACAATCAACAAACCCATTTCTCCCTATGTTGAAAAAATTAGTCATAATCTGCCTCTTCTGCATAAGTTACTGTGCCTTACAGGCTCAAAGCTCGCCCGAAGATGTAAAAACCTTTACCCTTCCCAACGGCATGAAGTTCCTGGTGCTGGAAGACCACTCCATTCCTACGGCCAACATGTACCTCTTCTGGAAAGTAGGAGCCCGCAATGAGGTACACGGCATTACGGGGCTTTCGCATTTTTTTGAACATATGATGTTCAACGGCGCCAAGACCTACGGCCCCAAGCAGTTTGACCGCGTGATGGAAGCTAGCGGCGGCTCCAACAACGCCTATACCACCGAAAACGTGACGGTATACACCGACTGGTTTCAGAAAGATGCCCTCGAAACTATTTTCAAGCTGGAATCGGATCGGATTGAAAACCTGAGCATCGACTCCGCCATGGTGGAAAGCGAGCGCGGCGTGGTGCTGTCGGAGCGCAGTACCGGGCTGGAAAACAGCAACTACCGGGTCATCAGCGAGCTGGTGAAGGCTACTGCTTTTCAGGAGCACCCCTACATGTTTCCGGTCATTGGCTTTGAGTCGGACATCAAAAGCTGGACGCAGCAGGATCTTGAAAACTACTTCAAAACCTACTACTCGCCCAACAATGCCACTGTGGTGGTGGTAGGTGACGTGACGGTGGAGCAGGTACGCCAATTGGCCAATCAGTACATGGCACCCATACCCACCAGGGGCATGCCGCCCAAAGTGCGTACCGTGGAGCCGCCCCAGAACGGCGAGCGGCGAGTGGTTACCTACAAGGATATTACCACGCCCAATATTCTGCTGGCCTACCATACGCCCGAAACCGGCCACGAAGACTACTACGCGTTGGACCTGCTCAATAACTTGCTGACTTCCGGCAACTCGTCCCACCTCGTGAAGTCGCTGGTGATGGATACTACACTGGCCAGTCAGGGGTTCCGCTTCATGGGCGACGGCTTTGATCCCAACCTGTTTTATATCTACGGCATCGCGGGCGACGGCGTGTCGGCCGAAACGCTGGAAAAGGCCATTCTGGCGCAAATTGACGCTCTGATTAAAAACGGGGTTGACGAGCGGGAATTACAAAAGGTGAAGAATCAAAAGTTGATGGAGTTTTATCGCACCATGCAAACCATCAACGGTAAGGCCAACAGTCTGGGTACCTATGAGGTGTTTTTTGGCGACTACCGGCGGCTGTACGATGCCCCCAAACTCTACGAGGAGGTGACGCCCGATGATATAAAACGTGTAGCAGCCAGGTACTTTACCGCCCGCAACCGGACCGTAGGGTACCTCTTACCCGAAAAAAGCGAATAGAATCACCACTTTCAGCCACTCAAAAGTCTTTCCCGATGGCTATCAATGAGAGATTCCCAACAAGCCTAATGGCTAACCACCTAACTGCTAACCAGCTAAAAAACATGAAAAATATACTTTGGGCATTCCTGATGCTGCTAACGCTCACCGCCCAAGCCCAGAACAATTTCAAGGTACCCACCTACGAAAAATTCAAGCTCAAAAACGGCCTGACCGTGTACCTGATGGAACAGCACGAGGTACCGCTCATCTACGTTTCGGCGGTGTTTGACGCGGGCTCCATTCAGGACAATGAACAGTATGGCCTCGCCAGCATGACGGCGGATGCCCTGCTGTTTGGCACAAAAAAATACTCGAAGGAGCAGATCGAGGAAATGACCGACTTTGTGGGGGCGAATCTGAGTACCGGTGCCGGCAAAGAGAGCGCCGAAGTAAGTATGTCGTTTGCCGTCAAGGATGCCGACAAGATGTTTGATGTGCTGCAACAGGTACTGACGGCCCCCGTTTTTAATGCAGAAGAGTTTGCCAAACACAAGCAGCGGACGCTCTTGCAGCTTGCCCAGCAGAAAGAAAGCCCACGCGCTGTGATTGGCAACTACTTCAACAAGTTCGTGTTTGACAACCATCCCTACGCTACCCCCACCGGTGGGAATACTTCTACCATTGAAAAAATCAGCGTGGAGGCGGTAAAGGATTTTTATAAAAACTACTACACCGCTGATCACGCGGCTATTGCCATCGTGGGAGATTTCAAAACTGCGGAGATGAAAAAACGGATTACATCACTGCTTGGCGACTGGAAAACCGCACCCGGCCGGATGGTGAAGCGCGCCGCGCCCGATCTTTCTTTCGACAAAAGCCGCGTGCTGCTAGTCAACAAGGGCGACGCCCGCGAGACTACCTTCCTGATTGGCGGCAAGGGCATCGCCTACAACAACCCCGACTACGTGCCGGTGCTGGTGGTCAATACCATTCTGGGCGGACGCTTTACGTCCTGGCTCAACGACGCCTTACGGGTCAACTCCGGCCTGACTTATGGCGCCGGCAGCCGCTTCAACCGCAACAAGATGGGCGGCACGTTCTATATCAGCACGTTTACCAAAAACTCCACCACCGTACCGGCTATCGACATGGCCCTGAACGTACTCGACAGTCTGCACCGCACGGGCCTCAACGAGGAAATATTGGCCTCCGCCAAAGCCTACGTGAAGGGCGACTTCCCGCCCAACTACGAGTCGGCCGGGGCGTTAGCCGGGTTGCTTACGGATATGTTTGTGTACGGTTTTGATGAAAGCTTTATCAATACTTTCCAGACAAAAGTGGACGGCCTGACCGTAGCGCAGGCCAATGAGATGGTTAAGAAGTATTTTCCGAAAGAAAATCTGCAATTTATCGTGGTTGGAAAGGCGGATGAGATACGGAGTAAAGTAAAAAAATATGGTACCCTGACGGAGAAGGAAATCAAAAACGAAGGCTTCTGAAAAAGCACAACCCCGGCCAATGCGGCCGGGGTTTACTTCATCTATTGGAGGGTTAAATCAAATAGTTGCAAACAACAGGATCAGCCAGCCGTTTCAAAAGCCAGCTTCGCTTTGCTGTATTGTTCAAAAACTGGTAGCTGAATTTTTTCAAGCAGCTGCTCTTCCAGCATATCAGCCCAGGTGTGTATATATAGTACGACATCCTCCCGGAAATTGTGGCGCAGGTAGCGCTTTTCCGCAGGCAAGCGCTCCAAAACCCGCCGATCGGTGAGTTTTTCCAAATGCTTCAAATCCTCCGACGACAAGCCTGCATTCAGCATTTCGGATATCATC
>CATMVR010000463.1 GCA_950075905.1 uncultured Persicitalea sp.
CCCGCCGTAGTCAAAGCCGAGGGGAAGGGTGACACCATAAAACTCCTTGCCGTTGATGAAATGGTTGCTCTGCGCCCAGCACTTGTGGTAGGGCTCTGCCGAAATGGGGTAGCGGGGCGAGGAGGCTGCCAGTACATACGTGATCAGGGTTTCATTGTAGCCCCTTAACTCAAAATTCATGGCCCAGCCGTGGTTGGGGCTCCAGTGCCAGTAGAGCAGGTTGGGGTTGCCCCGGCTGTACCAGTCCCATTCGGCGTCGTTCCAGAGCCAGGTGATGCGGTTTCTCAGATTTCGCTCTACCTCCGTATCGCGGTCAAAGTACTCTTTGGCGGTGAGTAGCCCCTGAAAGAGAAAGGAGCTTTCTACCAGGTCACCGCCGTCGTCCTTGCGGCTAAACGGGATGGTTTCACCGGTAGCGCCATTGAGCCAGTGCGGAAAAATGCCGTGGTAGTGGTCGGCTTTGGCCAGAAACTTCACCATCGTGAGCAGCCGGTTGGCCACCGAGTCGCGCGGGTACCAGCCGCGGTCGGCGGCTACTACCATGGCCATAATGCCAAAGCCCGTGCCGCCCGTGGTAACTACCTCATTGCCGTAGTCATAGGCCACGTTGCTTCGCTCGCGGGCCATGTAGCTGACCGGGTGGGCAAAGTCCCAGAAGTACCGGAAGGTCTGTTTCTGTACCAGTTCCAGCAGGGCCGTATCCGACAGGTTTTTGGGGCGGTTGGCCGCGTTGAATTTTTTGGGCGTTGTCTGGGTAGTTTTCTTCTTTTGGGCGGCAACGTCAGGTGCTGCAACAAGAAATACGGCCAGAAATAGGTATAGACAGGATATGGTTTTCATACAAAGATGGGGTTAGGGGGGATGGAAATGGATTTACAGCGTTGGGCTCGAAAAATCAAGCTTTCTCAGGCCGGCCTGTACCTCGGGGCAACTCATAAACAGCTTCCAGGGCAGGCCACTGCGGTAGTTCTCGATCATAAGTATGATTGGCCCCTGATCGATGGCCAGGTATGAGTCGGCAAACCAGGGGTCGTGCAAACTAAAAGCATCGTGGAATCCGTACTTACCCCATAGCCGGTCGCCGAGAGTATAGTAGTAGAAGTGCAGCGCCCGCATGGATTCCTGGGGTGTGTACGGAAACGACGACAAAGCCGCCGTGGGGGCAATGACGCCCCGGTCGTTGGTGGGGGAGCTGGCTGTGTAGCCGCCCGGAATATCACTGGCCGTAAGGCCCCAGCAACTGGCGCTATACCCGCGGTACCCCTGCGGATTGGCTATGCAGTAGGCCCGGTTGATGAGCGTATGGTTTTTGTTTTGGGTAAAGTAGTTGGCGTAGGCATCGGTAAGTCCGGTAGGGTTGAGCCCCAGAAATGAATAGTGGGCAAAGAAGAGCGGCCCGCCCAGGTTCTCGCCCAGGGGTAGGGTATAGCCGTAAAAATTCCGGCCGTTCTGCATAGCTCCGCTGCGGGCAAATCCCTCCGTGTATACTACTTTTGGAATAGTGTGTGTGGGCGAAGATGCAGCCAGCACATAGGTAATGAGGGTTTCGTTCCATCCCCGGATGGGCAGGTTCAGGTCCCAGGCATGGTCGGGGCTCCAGTGCCAGTATAGTACATTGCCGTTATCTTTCCGAAACCAGTCCCACTCCACCCCCCGCCACAGGGTGTTGATGTCGGCCCGCAGGCTGGTTTCGGCAGCACTGCTCCCGGCAAAGTACTGCCGGGCGGTGAGCAGGCCCTGCATAAGAAAGGACGTCTCCACCAGATCGGCGCCGTTGTCTTTCTGACTAAATGGAATCACCGCTCCGGTGGCGCCGTTGAGCCAGTGCGGAAAGGCCCCATGAAATTTTACCGCCCGGTCTTTCAGGAAAGTCACGATTTTTTGCAGGCGGGCCAAGCCATCTTCCCTACTGATAAACCCCCTTTCGATGGCTACGGGAATGGCCATGATACCGAAGCCGCTGCCCCCGGAGGTAACGAGGTCGCCGGAGGTATTTCTCTCTCTCGCCAAACCACTCACGGGGTGGGCAAACTCCCAGAAGTACTGAAAAGTCTGCTGCTGTACTTTCGTCAGCAGCGCTTCGTCTGAGATTCGGGGAAATTTGTCGGTAGAGTCCAGGGCGGTATAGAGTTGCAGCTTAAACCCAGCTTGCAGACTTCCTCCGCTTTTGGATTGGAGCGTGGTAGGTACTGTCACGGTGTACCGGGCCAGGTGGTCAAGTGCCCCGGTGGGTTTGAGTAGTACGGTGCTGTCGTTGTTTCGGAAAGTGGCGCTAAACGGCACCGCCGCGCCGGCACCGCTCTTCCACTGAATAGCTTCCCTAACCGAAGCTTGGCTGAGGCTGTTGGAGAAGGTGAATATCAGCTCGGGGCTGGTCTGCACCTGACTGTAAACGAAACCGTCGAACCGCCCATCTACCCGCAGGCTGTTAAGGCTGAACGAAGCGGGGGGAACGGGCGAAGGCCCGGGGTCTGCCTGTTTTTTACAGGCAACCCCGAGCCCTAGTGCTACGAAGAATATAAATAGTCGGGTTTGCATTAGTTTCCGCGTGCTTCCAGCTTCACCAGAGCATCTACTTCGTTGGGTTTTAAGGCTACATTATACATCCTTACTTCGTCGAGCAGGCCGGTCAGGTAGCTGGCCCAGGGCTGTGAGGTAGCACTGGACGTCAGGCTGGGTGTAGTCTGAAACTGTACCGTGCCAAATACCATCTTACCCGGATTTTGCCAGTTGATGTTACCGAAGCCAGCCACCTGGCTGGTGGTAGACAGCGTACCGTTTACATACAGGGCAAAGGTAGAGGTGGGGGCGTCGTAGGTAAGCGTCAGGTGATTCCAGGAGTTGAAGAGGTTTACGATACCGTCTTTTGACACCCAGGTGTCCAGGCTGTCGTTCTGCACATGCGCCCGAAACTTACCGTTGGTGTTGGTGGAGTTGTTTTCGAAGAAAGTTTCCAGATTTCCCCAGAACGCATTTTTGTTGGAAAGACTCACCAAACCAATGATGCCGCCCGCTTCGGTGGTAGACTGGCTGTTGACCCACATGGCCAGGGTAAAGCTATCCAGGTTTAGAATAGCCTGGGTGGGCTCAAACAGCACATAGGCTTCATTGGCCCCGTCGAGGGCTTGCCCCTTAATGCCATTGCCAAAAGAAGTGCCCACGTTTTCGCCGGAAGTATTGGATACCTGCTCGGTATAGTTGCCATCAAAGGGCCAGTAGGCAATTAGGTTGGTGGGGGCTATTTCTTCGGTGGAGGTAAACCCACCAATGGATACCGCAGGGGCGTAGCTTTCGGGATCAAACGTTTCGTAGCAGGAGTACAAACCCAGGGTCAGTATCCCGAGCACGAGCCCCGTAATTCTGTATCTTTTCATAGTTGAAAGTCGTTTTAACTTTAAAAATTAAATGAGTTACAGGAGATAGGTTGTCCACCCGGCCTGGCTGACAACCTATCCCCTCACTTCCTAATAGCCGGGGTTTTGCGTAAGTACGCCGGAGCTGATGTCAATTTCATTTTGCGGAATTGGCCATACTTCATTGACGCCTTCCTCCCAGCCCAGCGGGCCAAACACCTCCGCACCGCGGCCCTGACGAATCACATCAAAATAGCGGTCAAATTCGAGCGCCAACTCTACTCGCCGCTCGTGCCAGATGGCCCTTCTGAGCTCTTGCTGGTTGGTGGTAGTGATCTCGGGAAGTACTTCTGGATTGCCACCCCGGGCCCGGGCCCGTACTTTTTCGAGTGAGGCGAGCGCTTCGGCGGTTTTGCCCAGCTCGTTGGCGGCTTCGGCGTGCATCAGCAGTACGTCGGCGTAGCGGAGTACCCGTATATTCTGCTGTGCCCCCTCGTTGAATCCCGTCACAAAGCGAGAAAACGGTACGTACGATTTCTGGTTGTACCGGGGGTTGTCGCCCGTAGCCGGGATCACATCTCCCTGGGGCGTGGTTTCTCCTCTGAATAGTATGGTAGCGTCCAGGCGCGGGTCTCCTTCCTCAAAAGCATCTACCAGATCCTGCGTAGGTACATTAAAGCCCCAGCCTCCGCCAGCCACTCCCCGTACCCCCTGCACCTGTGAGTACTGCGAGTTGGAAATACCCGGATTGCCCAGTACCAGTTCATTTTGAATCTCAAAAATCGACTCGCTGGAATTTTCGTTCGGGATACGGAACAGCGCTTCAAAATCGGGGAAAAGCGAATACTGGCCAGAATTGATGATCTCTGTGGTGAGGTCATATACTTTTTGCCACTCCTGCTGGTACATAGCCACTTTGGCGTGCAGGGCCTTAGCCGCACCGCTGGTAGCTCGGCCCACGTCGGTGGGGCCATAGCTGGCGGGGAGCACCGCTGCCGCTTCGGTCAGATCCTGCTCAATGGCATCGTACACCTGCTCTTTGGGCGTGCGCGGTATGTTGTACTCGCTGGCGTCGGCGGGTACACTCAGGCGCAGGGGTACGGCCCCGAAGGCCCGCACCAGCCGAAAGTACGAGTAGGCCCTTACAAACCTGGCTTCGGCCAGGTAGCGGGCTTTCAGGCTTTCGTCCATATCGATAGTCGGTACATTGTCCAGTATCTGATTGGCGTAGTTGATGTTCTGGTACTGTCCCTGCCAGAAGCCCAGCAGCTGCCCTTCGGTAGAGCCTACGGTGAAATTGTCGTAGTTGTTAAGAAAGGTAGCGTCGGAGGCCGTACTGCCCTTTTCGGTATTATCCGAGCCCAGGCTTTCCAGCGCAATGGGCGCAAAGGCGGTATTGTTCCACCCTCTGAGATTGGCGTACATGGCATTGACGGCCTTGGC
>CATMVR010000464.1 GCA_950075905.1 uncultured Persicitalea sp.
TGGACAAAAATCAGCCAGAGATCCGTGAACTATATCAATTCGGCTGCAAAGCCGCTTAAATTTTACCGAACCATTGTGATCAAATAAGGGGGTAAAACTATAATTGTAATAGAAGATCTGTACAGTTCCGTCAACTGGTAGGTCGAACCGCTCATTTCGTCTAAAAAACGGAATTCCTGTCTGAAGTACTTGCTTGTAGTTATCAAATACAGCATTATAGTCCAATTCAGGCAATACTTCTCTCAAAGATTTTCCAATTACCTCAGGTCCTTTTGACCAAGCCTCCAGCATCGCCTGGTTGGCCTGCTGAATAAGCATGTTTTCGCCTACATTGACAGAAATAGGGAAAGGCGCGCTTTCCAGCAGGGCTTTGGTTTGTTGCACACTTTCTTCTGCCTTGGTACGTGCCATTACCTGATCGGTAATTTCGGTCGCTACCACTATAACGCCGCTGATAGTGCCATCCGATTCGTACAGCGCTTCGTACACAAAATTAAAATAACCACTCACCATGCTACCCGCCCGCTCAAAGTGAGCAAGGTGCTCTCGGGCATAATAAGATTCACCTGTTTTGACCACATTGGCCAGTATTTCTTCAAATCCCTGACCGGCAGTTTCTGGAAATACATCAAACAGAGGTTTGTTCAATAGTTGCTCCGCAGTTCGCCCCGAAAGGGCTAAATACGCTTCGTTGGCCAGTTCGACTCTGAACTCCGGCCCGCGAAAAATGGCAATGGCTACTGGTGCCTGCTGAAATATACGATGCATGGCCTTGTCTTTTTCAAGCAAGGCCTGTTCCGCCCGTTTGCGTTGGGTAATATCCGTAAAAAGTACAGCTACCTGGTGAGTGTCAAGTTGGCCGGTTCGGTAGGCGTATACTTCAAACCACCGTCCCATAGCTTCGGAGCCTTGCTCAAAGCGGATAGCTTCCCCCGACATAGCTACATTGCCATATAGATCAAACCAGTATTGTTCCAAATCGGGCACCAGCTCACGCATCTTTTTACCTACGGCATCTTTCAGGCCGGTTTGGCTTTCAAACATGGCGTTCACTTCCAGAAAGCGATAATCGATTGGTTTTCCGGCCTCATTAAAAATCATTTCGAATACGCAAAAGCCCTGACCAATGGAGTCAAAGAGGCTTTGATACTTGGTCTGACTTACCTGCAGGCTCTGGTAAGCCATCTGGAGATCAAGATGAGCCTGCTGATTTTTCCCTGCTTTTATCTGATCAGTAACCTCTTCGGCCGTGTGTATGATGTAGACCACTTCACCGGCATCATTCAGCACCGGGATATTGTAAACATCCCAATATCTTTCCGTAAAGTTTCCATCGACAGCTTGCACATCGTAGCGTACCTGCTCCATTTGGTGTTCAGCCTTGTGCGACAAGACATAGTCAAGCGAAGCTCGTAATTTTTTTTGCCCGCTTCCTGCCACATCATCAGGGGCGGGCGGAAAAGCCTCAAAAACACTTTTCCCGATCAGGGTATCTTTTGAAATTTCCAGGTGCTGGCACATATCTCTGCTAACTGCACCAATGGTATAGTTTGGAAAATCGGGTAGGAATATAAACCGCATGCCGCGGATCGCTTCAAAAATGTTGGTGTCAAACGAAATCATTTGATTCTGATAAGTAGTCTCGAGCATTATATTAGTCATCGGTCTCATCCTGGTGTGCTACCTGGCTGCCTTCCTGTCCAAAGCGCTTCCCTTCACGCTGCAAAAAGCATTCCCAGGGGGCAGGCTTTGGCCAACAAAAGAGCTATACGGTCAATAATTATTTTTTTTTTGCTGGTTTAATCTGCCAGCATTTCCCAACAGCAAGTAAAATGCTGTATAGTGTACCTCAGACCTGGTTAGTAATTCCCAAGAAGATAGCACAATAATACAATTTCAGAAAGGAAATGCTCCTACTTTGAGACAGATTTGCCAAATTTGTTTACTTAGGCAGCTTACAACCCAGGGGATTTGTAAGCTGCTCTTTTTTTCGGCCTTATATTTTTGTTCTGAGGTTCTGGAACTGCCGGTATCTGGCGGCCAAGTGAAGCATTAGTGAAGATATTGCTGTTCTGCGCATCCATTGAACAGACGGAACTGCAAAAATCTGTAAAGGGCAAAGTAAGCAGTAGTGCCGGGAAGTAATCGGATAACGCCGCAAAGGTAAGGCGCTTAACCAGAACAGGAACTTACTTTTTATCAGCTACCCCAATGGCTGTTACCACGTTTTCGGGTCGCTCTTCGTAATACCCAACAACTTGTTTACCATTTACTTCCACCATTTCTTTCGTGACAAAAAACGGAAACATCAGCGTGTTATTATCGTTGGTGGTGATAGTAACCGTGCCGGGCAAATCGCCGGGGGTTTCCTCATCGGCTCCGCTCAGGATACCCTCCACTTTTGTCATCTCTGGATTAATGTCAGGGGCATAGGCTCCCAGTAACGAGGTCCCGTTGTGCTGCACATCAAGCAACGCGTTGACTAGATTACTGGTGTAGCGAAACGATACGTATCGGCCAACCCAGCTTCTTAGCTTTTCTATGTCGATGCCTTTGACGCTCTCCACATTAATAGTAAAATATTCAGACATCTTCCGCTCCGGGAATTCAATAGTCAGCGAGACCATCGGGTACACCATATCGTCAACTTCTTTGAGCAAACCCAATTCCTGTATTTCGTCGTCGGCAATGGACGCAGGAGCAGCGTTTGAAACGATTTGAGTTTGGGTCGAATCGGCAGTAGTTGCCGTATTGTTTTCGTTTGCTGTGCAGGCCAGACAGAGCATCAGCGTAGCTGCGCATAGGTATTGATTCATAATAAATTGGTAGGAGGGTGAATGTATGGTTAATTGACGCAATAAAATTAGCGTGAATTTGAGATTAAAAAAATGGTAATCAAGTATTTGGGTGTGATTATTGGGGAAACTGCTTGACAGGTGTCCCTAAGAATTGGGCTGACTGACCTCGTCGAAAATCCGCATGGCCATCAGTCCGTTACCCACGGCCCCGCCAGCGCGCAGCGCGGCCGCAATGAACACCGTTTCGGCAATTTCCTCGCGGGTTGCCCCGGCCTTCACGGCGTTTTGCATGTGCGACTCAATGCAGTAGGCGCATTGGGTAGTCAGGGCCACGGCCACCGACATCAGCTCGCGGTACTTCACCGGTATGACGCCATCGGCCCGCTCGGCCGTATGTTTCAAATTCATAAAAGCCGCCGACTCCTGCGGAGCCGCATCCAGCAGCGTCTTCACGTACGCCCGGTCTTTGGGGGTTTGATATTCTTCGGTCATTGGGGGGAATGTTTGATGGATTTGTGGGGGATTTTGGGTTCGTAAAATAACCTGGATAGCTAAGACAAAGTCAAGCAAAAAATTCAGGGTACCTCTGGGATGACAATCCGACTATTGACAAAACGGGCATTTTCCACGGCGCTGGCAAATGGTATTAAGCCTCTGTATAATAACAGAGCAGAGAGGCTAGTACCAAAAACAATAGCAATTCCCAGCGACAAATGTACCTGAGTATCGTCATGAAATAATTGATCGTTCAGGACCCCTACCATGGATGGCCCACCGGTAAGTCCGATGATGTTTACCACAAAAAGAAACAAAGCCGAAAAAGTAGCCCGCATAGAAGCAGGTACCATTTCCTGCACCGCCGCCGTAGCGGAGCCGAAGGGCATAGCGGTAAAAAAACATAGCAAAATCAAAAGTCCGATTAGGACTGGTAAGCTAACTATCTCAAAAAGAAAACCCGCCAGCAAAAGTATGCCCAGAGTTGCACCAAAGGACATGCCCACGAAGCCAACTCGCATTTTGGCATCCTGAACACCCTGTTTGGTGAGACGGTCAAAGACGCCGGAGAGGCGTTCGGAAAGATTCTCAAACATGGGCCATGGCCCCCTTCGATCGGTTGCGGTGCCCCTCAGATAGGATGCCCGCGTTGAATACGCAAATGCCCCCACGGGCGTAACACGCTGGTGGGGGGCGATCTCTGGCCGCGCCAGAGACCGGAAGACATGGTGCTTCCGGAGATTGCGGATCGTTTAGGCGAGAGGCGGGTCTGAGTCAACCCGCCGCGCCGCCCGAGGATTATGCTGCCTTGAGCGCATCCACAGCTTCGTTCGCGCGGGCGATGGTGCCTTCGGCATCTGTTGCCAGCGCGTCGGCGGCCACGATGGTCACGTCGGTCATGCCCATGAAGCCCAGAACGGCCTTGAGATAGCCGGTGTTGAAATCCGCCTCGGACCCGGCGGGCACGCCACCGGAGACCATCGCCACGATCACGCGCTTGCCTTTGACCAGACCTTCGGGACCGTTTTCGGTATAGCGGAAGGTAACGCCGACACGGGCGACCAGATCGATCCACGCCTTCAGCGACGCGGGCACGCTGAAGTTATAGATGGGCGCGCCGATGACGATAGTGTCGGCGGCCAGAAGCTCTGCGACGAGCTTGTCGGATTCAACCAGCGCTTCGCTTTGCTCGGGCGTGCGGTCTGTCTCGGGGGTGGCGCGGGCGATGGCCCATGTTTCGGTGATCTGGGGCAGGGGTTCGAGAGCCAGATCGCGGACGGTAACATCACTGTCGCCCAGTTGCGCGATGATCCGGTCGGTGAGGCCGCGGGTCACAGAGCTTGTGGTGTTGGCAGAGGAATCGATACGCAAGATAGACATGGGAGGATATCCTTTCGTGTTAACTTTCTTCCCTCTACATGACCCTTGCCCGTACGAACGCAACTGGCGAAACTGCAGGTGATGTGTTCGATAATGCACAGTGG
>CATMVR010000465.1 GCA_950075905.1 uncultured Persicitalea sp.
TTTCCCGCCAGAATTCTCTCAGCTACTGTTAGTCCAACCACAATACAGCGGTTACAAAAACCCACTTCCCAAATTTACTCCAATTCGAAAACATTTTCAATTCTCAAAATTCTCCTTTCAATTTTCAAAACGCAAATCCCGCCCCAAAAGCGAACACGCGGAAGCGAATTCTGCGGCCTTGAAGCGGTTGTCGTGCGCCACGATCCAGGCGGTGAGGTAGCCGGCATACGAGCCTCCCGTAATCACCTGCCGGTCTCTATCCACCCAGGGTTCTTTGGCGGCTTCGGTGGCGGCGGCCAGTACGTCCTCGGCGGGGCCAGTGCCCCAGTCGCGGTAGTTGGCTTTCATGAAATCAACGCCGTAGCCACCCGATCCCCGCGGATTGGCGTACACAATGCCGTAGCCCTGCGCGCAGAAAAACTGGAACTCGTGCCACATGGAGGCTTCGCCCGGCCCCCACATGGCCGTGGGGCCACCGTGTATGTTGAGCAGCAGTGGGTACTTTTTGCCCGCTTCCACCGTGGTGGGCTTCATGATCCAGTACTCGATGGTCTGGCCCGCGGAGTTTTTCAACGTATGCCTTTCGGGATAGCTCAGGGCTTTTTGGCTCACCCACGCGACGTTATGGCTGCTCAGCCGTTCTTCTTTTTTGAAGTCCGGATCGGCCCGGTACAGCTCCGACGGATTGGCTAGCTCGGTTTTGGCGAAGAGTACCCCTTTGTCCGAAACGGCAAAATCCGTCACGCCCATGGTGAAGGCCGTGAGCTGCTCTACCTTGCCCGAAGGTGCGGCCATGCGGTAGGCAGGCACCCCACCGTTGGCCGAAGCCGTAAAGTACAGACTCTTGCCATCCGCCGACCAGGTAAGGCTACCGGGCGAACGGTCAAAATCAGAAATCACGGGCCGGGCGTTGGCCGTTAGCGGGGCTACACCTACGTGGCCCTGATCCAGAGTAGCAGGCCGCACGGGGGCCAGGGAAGTGACGAAGGCCAGTTGCCGGCCATCGGACGATACCGTGGGCTGGTTGAATGTCCGGAGCGGATCGCTGAGCAGGGTGGTCCAGCCGCTGCCGTCGGCGTTGAGTCGCACGACGCGGTTGCGGATGGAGCGGTCGGGATGCAGCAGGCTATCGCCCTGCGTTACGAGCACTACCTTGCCATCCGGCGTCCAGTCGGCCTGCCCGTAGGTATAGTAGCCCCGCGTCAGAGGTTTGGGCGTAGCGTCCTGCTTTACTTCGATGATGTACAGGTGCCCGAAGGACAACTCGGGCTGTGTGGTAGACTCGGCCTGAAAGTTGAGGCGGTTGATGACCTTGGCTTTTTTGTCTTCGGTATCTTTTTGCAGGAAGGCGCGGATTTCGGCCAGCGAGCCGTCCGGGTCAGGCTTTACGTTTTTGGGGGCTACGAAGAACGAATTATCCGCAAAGCCGGGTTTTTCCAGCGACCAGGCCGGTAGCGCCTTCGTGGGGTTCAGGATCGAGTCTTTCAGCATCTCACTCATGGAAAGCCCCACCGAAAACAGAATCAGCTTCCCATCCGGCGACCAGCGCGGGCTGCCCGCGCCGTAGGTACTCTGCGTGAGCTGCCAGGCTTCACCCCCGCTGAGGGGTAAGATAAAAATCTGGTTTTTGTCTTTGGCCTTCCTGACAAACGCAATCTGCTTACCATCCGGCGACCAGGCTGGCTGACTGGCACTTTCGGGTCCGTAGGTTAGCGCCCGGGGGTCAGATTTTGTTTCCAGATCAAGCAGGTACAGGTGGGTACGGTACTCGTATTCAAACTTTGCGTCGGGCAGCGCCTCCGTGGTGGTGAGGGTATACAGGGCCTGTTTTCCCGTAGGCGAGATGCTGATGCTACCTACCTGCTGGATTTTGGTCAGGTCGGTGGCTTTTACTTTTTCTTTGGGCTGGGCGTACGACGACAGCGTAAGCAGCGCGCCAAAGATCAGGAGGCAGAGGTATTTCATAGAAGTCGATAGGAAGTGTTGGTACATAGCCCGAAAGATACCAAAAGGAAAAGTCCCGTCGAAAAAGAATTTTCAACGGGACTTCCCAAAAAATCAGCCAGGCCCTACTTCCCCAGCTCATCCACCAGCCGCTTGGCCTTGTAGATGTACCGCAGCGCTGCCACGATACCCCCGGCATGGACCGACACCGTGCGGTTGCCCTCACCGGGAGCGAAGATGAAATAGCCCGGCAGGCTTTCGATATTTCCGTCAAAGATCAGGCCCACGGCTTCCAGCTTCTGATTGATCATGGGCGAACCCGAATTTCCGCCAATAATGTCATTGGTAGAGACAAAGTTCAGCGGTGTCCGCAATAGCTCTACCGGCGGGTTCTTCCAGCGGTCAGGTAGCGACCACGGGAACTGCATGTCATTGGCGTAGTAGCGGTTGTAGAGACCAAAGTAGGTGGTTTTGTAGGGAGCCACGGTGCCGTTGTACTCATAGCCTTTCACCACGCCATCGCTGATGCGCAGCGAGAACGTGGCATCGGGTGGTACGTCGGTACCGTATACGTCATAGAGCAACCGACCCAGTTTGCTACGTTCTACATTCAATTTTGAGCTGACGTCGCGAGCTACCGTGGCCGCGGCGGCAAAGCGCGGCTGCGAGATACGCGCCAGTCTGATCAACGGGTCGTCTGACGACGCGATAGCCTCCGCCCCACCTTCCAGCAGCTTGTTCACGTACTCGTCGCTGGTCAGCTTTGTATTTTTCAGCATCGCCTCGGCGGCTTCTTGGGGCGTACGCCCGTCCAGGGCGGCTTTTACGTACGGGTCATTTTCTCCGAGAAAGGCTTTTGCCTCGCGCAGGTGTGCCGCCAGGTACCCCTGCTCTACCGACATGGCTTTGGGGTTGAATGCTTTCAGGGTTGATTTGAGCGTGGCGGCCCGGTCGGGGTTCATTTTGGCCAGTTGGGCATAGTCTACCAGTTGCTGGGCAAAGGTCAGCAGTTCGCCCCGCACCAGCGGATTGGGCTGCATAATGGACACATCGTTGCGCACCGACCGCAGCAACCGCACCTGATCGGATATTTCGTTCCAGATATCATACTGGTTTGCCAGTTCCGAGTTTTCACGAACAGAATTTTTGAATTTTTTCTCAAAATCGCGTTTACGCGCCATCAGGCTCGGGTTCTTCATTCCTTCCAGACGCCCTTCGTAGGCCTTGTAGCTATTTTCAAAACTGAAAATCTGGTTCATGATACTATCGCTCTTAGCCGTTTCGTTGTAGACCCGCAACACCTCCGAGCGGTTTCGCAGCAATTGCAGCGTAAAGGGAATCACCAGGTCGCGGTCCAGTTCCAGCTCGTCCACGGTGCGCAGGCGGCCCGTGCTACCAGGATTACCCACCACAAACACCGGCTCTCCCTCCCGCACGCCGTCGGGATTGAACTTGTAGTAGTTTTCGCTTTTCAGCGGCTTGCCGTCCTCGCCGTAGACCCGGAAAAAGGAGCAGTCCAGGTTGTAGCGCGGGTAGGTAAAGTTGTCGGGATCGCCGCCAAAAAAACCCAGCTGCAGCTCCGGCATAAACACCACCCGCACGTCGTTGTAGCGCTTAAAACCGTACAGGGAGTACCGGCCGCCGCTGTACAGGCTGATGGTCTGCAGTTCCAGGCCCGCCCAGCCTTCCTTTTGCTGGTACTCTTTCTTGATATCCTCAAAGGCCCGGCCCTGCAGGGTATTTTTCTCGGCGTCTGAAGTACCCTGGTCCACAATGTTCTGCACGCGCTCGGTAATGTCTTCTATCTGCACCAGTTGATCCACAAAAAGACCGGGCACTTTGCGTTCATCGGAAAGCTTTGTGGCGTAGAAGCCGTTATTGGTAAGGTCTTCGTTGGCCTTCTGTACCGCCACGCCCGACTCCCGGGCGCAGTGGTGGTTGGTCATTACGAGGCCATTGGGCGAGACAAAAGAGGCCGAGCAGTAGGTGGCAAAGCGCAGGGCCGAGAGCCGGGCCTTGCGGAGCCATGCTTCGTCTGGCTTGAAGCCGTAGGCCTCCTGAAAGTACTCTACCGGCGGGGTATCGAAAGTCCACATGCGGCCCATGTCGAAACGCTGGGCTTTGCTGGTATCGGCGGGGGCTATCTGCCCCTGCACTGAAAGCATGGTAAAGAGCAGCAGCGCCGTCAGGCATTTTTTTAGGGTAAGGGGTGTATAAATCATAGGTTTAGCGTTTGATGAAAGCATTACAAAACAAAAAACCCTTGCCAAAGGGGCAAGGGTTTCGTTGAAAATTAGCCTGCATCCAAGCAAAAGAGGCCACCCAAGGGTGGCCTCTTTTGCTATATCAATAAATAAAATGCTTAGGCATTTACCTGATTCATCACCTCGGTTTGCTTCCGGATCGACTCCATGTGTACCAGCTTAAACAGCTCGTCTACCAGATTGGGAAACAGATTGAGGCTCTTGCCCCAGTCGGCGCGGGTGTTCAGGATTTCGCGGAAGCGATCTACCTGGTAAGCCGCCACGTTGTTGTCGCGCTTGTACTCGGCCAGTTTTTCTACCAGCGACATGCGGGCTGCCAGGGTTTCGAGCAGTTCGCGGTCCAGGTTGTCCAGCTTACCACGGATAATTTCCAGCTGCGTCTGGTATTCTGACCCGTACGACTCCTTCCGAACGTGCAGCTCGTGCAGCATCTCGCTCAGAGCGGCAGGCGTCAGCTGCTGAGCCGCGTCAGACCAGGCCTTGTCGGGGTCGCGGTGCGACTCGATGATCAGTCCGTCGTAGTTCAGGTCCAGAGCGCGCTGCGAGAGCTCGAACAGGTACGC
>CATMVR010000466.1 GCA_950075905.1 uncultured Persicitalea sp.
GCGGGCCGCTGTTCTTTGCCCACTATTCCTACCTGGGCCTGGATCCGCGCAATCTTAAAGACCGCTACGCCAACTATTGGGATCAGAATGTGAGCCACACCCTGATCAACTACCGCTATTGCGTAGACAACCCCAAAAAGTTTGAAGGCTATGGGGAAGACAGTTGGGGGCTGACCGCCTGCGATACCTACAATGGCTACAACGCCCACTCACCTACCAACGACTTTGGCACCATTGCCCCCACGGCCGCCCTATCATCTTTCCCTTACACCCCCGAGCATTCAATGAAAGCGCTGCGCCATTTTTATGACGACCTCGGCGATAAACTATGGAGCGAATACGGATTTGTGGACGCCTTCAATCAGAGTCAGAACTGGTACGCAGATTCGCACCTGGCTATTGACCAGGGGCCGATCATCGTCATGATCGAAAACTACCGCACGGGACTGCTGTGGCGGTTATTCATGCAGAACGAAGACATTAAGGATGGCCTGAAAAAGCTTGGATTTGAAAGCCCGGCCCTCAAATAAACTCCCTGGCTGTTGAGCCTGCCTGCGCAATGTGCAGGATCAATTTTACGTTTAGCTAACCAAACGTTTGTACCTTTTAATAATAGTTACCTACTTTTGTACCTTCATTCATCCAAGAAGCTCAGAAGTACAGGCTTTTAATGCCTCAATTCAAGTATGAAGCAAAACCTGAAATTCACCGCGTACATCTTTGCCATTTTGGCCATTCTTCACTTTGGCCAGAATTACATCCTCCAATTCCTGACTGGCTTAAACCAGTGGCTTATTGCCCATTTTGGCGGAGTGGTAACCTACCTTAAACTATTCCTCATCCTATTTTGGGCGTTAGGCATAACCTACCCCCTCTGGAAGAGAAATTTCAAACACTCCGTTGCTTTTCGGTTCTTTATCATCCTGCTGATTCCGGCGGTACTCTACGCGTGGAGCCTGCGGATGCAGATGCTCCCCATGTACAACCTCGCCAAAGAACGGGGCGAAAAAGTGGGTAAGGTATACGTAAACGACCCTACGCTTGGCTACAAGCACCTGCCCAACTCCACTGGCTACCGCCTGCTGGGCTTTCGGGATATTATTATTTATCACGACGAAAACGGCAACCGTGTACCTCAGGGGTACAAGCATACCGGCAAGCGCCCGCTGGTGCTCTTTCTGGGCTGCTCGGTAAGCTACGGCGACGCCGTATTTGCCGACAGTACCTTTGCCTACCTCCTGAGTCAGAAACTTGGCGGCGACTACATCAATGCCGCTACCAGTGGCTACGGGCTCTCACAAATGGTACTGAAGGCCGAAGAACTGATTCCGAAGCTAAAACCAGACTACGTAGTGACGCAGTATACCTCGTGGCTGGCGCACCGGTCGATGGGGCAGTACCAAAACTTCCTGGGAGGTACCTTCCCTATCCCTTATTTCAGCGATCAGGGACTCGAACCCCCGGTGTTTACGCCCAACGGTTTGAAAATACCCCTGGCGGATTTTAAGGCTACCCCGCGTAACATCTGGGACTTCACCAAATTTTATATCCGCGTAGCGCCGGTGCTGATCTACGAAGATGTGATGGAAATGGTGGTGAAAGTAAAAACCCTTTTTGGCATGACTCCGCCCCCTACCACCGACGAACTCAAAGTAGAAGAAATTGGCTACGGGCGCATTGCGGACCTATGCGAGAAAAATGGTTCTGAGATGTTTATCTGGACCACGGGTACTGGCTTTGGCTACCGCACCAAACTTCCCCCCAGCCTGGTCTACGACCGCAAGATTCCGGTGATCTATGCCGATACCGCGCTGATTAACCGGCACAATATCAAAGACGGTGACCGCTACGGCCGGTTGTATGGCCACTGGTACAAGCCAAACGGCACCGACTCTGTAATGGCCGACGGGCACCCCAACCCCTACGCCCACGAGATCATCGCCAACGAAATGTACCGCGTTATCAAAGGCGACAGCGCAGTAGCCGCAGACAGCACAGCGCTACTTGGACTGAAAAAGATAGCCTCTGCCCCTAAAAAATAAAAACGAGGTAAGGGCCCATAAAAAAACCCGTCGGTTCAGGAGGTATTCTCCTTAACCGACGGGTTTTCTCTTATGGGGGCTACTTGCTACTTACTTCACATCCTCATAGTCTACGTAGTCACCGCCCTTGAAACGGGATTTGTTCTGATTGGGATCCACATCTACCCGGATACTCCCCTCTGGCCCTGACTTCTGCTGCCGGGCATGCTGCTGCCGTTTCTGCTCCTTCATGAGTTGCCTTCCTACCAGTAAATGAAACATAAAGCGGCGGAAAGGCGGCACAAATGCAATCAACAACATGAATATGAGGAATATATTGAATACGATTTTCATAAGGCAAAAAGATTCTGATAGGTCACTGTTTTTTTGATCGGTATACGAATATAACGTTTTTTTTTCGGTTGAGTTTCACCCAATCCGGAAGAAAGGCGCTAAAAAAGTAAGAACGGGCCGTAGGTACTTCTACTCGTCATTCAGCGCCGAAACGACTTCGTCCACAATTCTCGGATAGTGCAGATGCTCCAGTACCTGCACTTTGCGGGCTACCTCGTCGGGCGTATCTGTGGGGTCAAGTTCTACCGTAGCCTGATAAACGATTTCTCCCTCGTCGTAGGCTTCATTGACATAGTGAATAGAAATGCCCGACTGCCGCTCGCCGGCGGCTACCACGGCCTCGTGCACAAAATGCCCGTACATGCCTTTACCCCCGTATCGGGGCAGCAGCGCTGGGTGGATATTCAGCATCCGGTTGGGGTAGGCGTTGATAAGGTTGGCCGGTACCTGCATCATAAATCCCGCCAGCACCACCAGATCAATGCCGGCGTTGAGGAGTAGCTCCACCACTCGGTTGCTTTCGTAAAAAAGGGTGCGATCAAAAATCACCACCGGAATATGGAGCTTGCGGGCCCGCTGAATCACCCCCGCCGTGGGGTTGTTGGTCAGGATGAGCGAAACCTGCACATCGGTACGGCCCTTAAAATGGTGGCTGATCTGCTCGGCGTTGGAGCCGGAACCAGAGGCAAAAATAGCAATTCTCTTCATGTAAGGTAGGCAGCGTTGGGGGCAGCCCTGGAAGGGATGAGTAAAAAACAAAAACAAGCCACAAAGCTAGGCAGGCCGGGGCATTTCGCAAAAAAACACCCCAGAGAATTCATTTCTCCGGGGTGGCCTCCATCAGCTAACAGATGCTTTCAAAGTATTTTGCTCAGTACGGTTTTGCCCACCAGCTTGCCTTTTCGGTAGGTTTCACTCTTTATGTCCCACAGTACGTTGTTGGTGCGGTAGGAAACCGTCTCAAACTCAAAGCCCATGTTCATCACGGTCTTGGTATTGACATTCATATCTGAGGTAATCTTGTAGGCTTCAAAGGTACCCGCGGGTACGGTAACCGACTCTTTGCCGACCACCTTTCGGTTGGTCATGGTCATATCGGTAGTTATATTCATCGGTCCGGCTGCCCCTTCCCCGTGGAGTGAGCCATCGGGAAGAGTTTCTCCTACCGAAAGGTTGGCGGGATAAACAATGTCTTTGGAAGTAAATTTCATATCAAAGCTCTCAAACGACTTACGCTGCTCTTCGCCCAGCATGGCGGAGGCATCCACGCGCATTTCATTGCCAGTGCAGCGTAGCGTGTAAGTACTTGTCATGGTGGGTTTGCCTTTCTTGTCAAATGCCTCAAAATCCAGCTTGATTAACGTGGCAGCGCCTTCTTTGCTCACATCTTTTACCCGGTATACCATGCGGCCGCTCTCCTTGTCTTTGCCGTCGTAGCTGATCATTTCGTAGCCATCTCCTTCTTTGAGAGTAACCCCCATGCATCCCTGCGCCCGCAGCGAGTACGGTACGAGTACACAAATTAAAACTAGTAAGCCCAAAATTTTTCTCATTGCCCGGTACGGTTTAGTTGCACAATTGACTATACCAAAAATAGCCAATTCTCACCCGGCCCGCAAGCGAAACTGAGTATCTGGTCGCTGTTGGTCAGTCAATCAGGCCCACAGCATAGTAGCCAGTCCCAGCAGCATAATCAGTTTGCAGAGATTACTGAGCGCAGCAAACTGCCGGCGGGTGTCTGCAAACACCATCTGATATACCAGCCAGGCGATGGGTACAAGCAGCAGCGTAAACAGCCAGCCCAGGGTAACATTGGAAAGCGTATGCGCCATCAGGTAGAGGAGCATGATAAAACCCGCGATCAGCACGTACAGAAATAGCTTGGTGCGGCGGATACCCCAGATAATGGGCAGGGTACGGCAGCCGTGGGTCTCGTCGCCGCGCACGTCTTCCATGTCCTTGATGATTTCACGAACCAGGGTAATAAAGAAAGAAAACAGCGCGTAAATAAGTACCAGGTGGCGGTTCCAGGGGTATACCACCGACACCACCAGCAGGCTCAGAGCCGTCAGGATAGACACCACCATATTGCCGATAAAAGGAGCGCGCTTGAAGCGCTCAGAATAAAACCAGAGGAGGGTAACGCTGAAAACATTGACCAGAAACACCCACTTGCTGACCAGCAGCCCCAGGAACACGCCGGTCACATTCAGAAACTGATGGGCTCCCATGGCCACCCGACGTTTGAGGTACCGGCCGATAATGACCCGCTCAGGTTTGTTGACGATGTCGATTTTTACATCAAAGTAGTCGTTGATGATATCCCCGGCCGCCGCAATAAAAAGAGTAGACACACTCAGCACCAACATACGCGGATCGGCCATGATCTGAC
>CATMVR010000467.1 GCA_950075905.1 uncultured Persicitalea sp.
GAAGAGGAAATCCTGGCCTGCACCACCTGCAATGCCTGCGTGGAAGCCTGCCCGGTGCTGATTAACCCGCTGGACATTATCTTGCAGCTACGGCGCTATCAGATCATGGACGAAGCCAAGGCCCCCGGCTCCTGGAACGCCATGTTCAGCAACCTCGAAACGAGTCAGGCCCCCTGGAAGTTTTCGCCAGCTGACCGGTTTAACTGGGCCGATGAGGTGAAGTGAATTTTGAAGGAGTGAATGAGGGGCCAGCCCCCTGTATCAAACAATTGACTGAAAACCAGACGATAAAAAGCTAATGGCCGGGCGGCGTTCCGCTATTGGCTAATCGGCTAACCACTTAACCCCTAACGACCTAACAGCTAAAAACCTAATGAGCGATACAACCAATAAAGTACCCACAATGGCCGAGATGGCCGCTAACGGCGAGACGCCCGAAATCCTGTTTTGGGTGGGCTGCGCGGGCTCGTTCGACGACCGCAGCAAGAAAATTACCATTGCCTTTGTCAAGATTCTGAATAAAGTCGGGATCAAATTTGCCGTGCTGGGCACCGAAGAGGGCTGCACCGGCGACCCCGCCCGCCGGGCGGGCAATGAGTTTTTGTTTCAGATGCAGGCCATGTCCAACATACAGGTACTGGACATGTACAACGTAAAAAAAATCGTGACGGCCTGTCCGCACTGCTTCAATACCCTCAAAAACGAGTACCCCGAGCTGGGAGGAAACTACGAGGTGATTCACCATTCGGTGTTTTTGCAGCAGCTGATTGACGAGGGACGCGTGAAAATAGAAGGCGGAGGTACCTTCAAGGGCCGCCGCATCACCTTCCATGACTCCTGCTACCTGGGCCGGTCCAATGGCATCTATGAAGCCCCCCGGGCCGTGCTGGAAGCGCTTGACGCCGACCTGGTAGAGATGAAGAGAAGCAAGGCCAAAGGCCTGTGCTGCGGGGCGGGCGGGTCGCAGATGTACAAGGAGCCGGAGCCCGGCCGCAAGGACGTAAACGTGGAGCGCACCGAGGAAGCTCTGGCCACCGGAGCCGACACCATTGCCGTAGCCTGCCCGTTTTGCATGGTGATGATGACCGACGGCGTCAAGAACAAGGAAAAGGAGGAGTCTGTACGAGTTCTCGACCTGGCTGAGCTACTGGCTCAGGGGCTGTAAGGGGTTGACTGGTTATTGGTTGATTGGTTATTGGTTGCCGGTTAGTAGATTTTTGCTATTGCTTGATAATCAAGAGGTTGATTTAATATTTTTGCAAAGCTTTCATGCTTTAAGTTATGTAGCTGGTTTTCATTCAAACTCTCGAATCAGTTTCACAAAAGCCTAACAATCAAATAAATAACAGATTCTAAAAAACCAGTCACAAATAACTAATAACCAGTAACTAATCCACCAATCAGCCAATCACAAAAGCTTGTACATAATATCGTCGGTCTGCGGGTCGGTGCCGAGCAGAAAGGTGGCGGCGCCGATTTTCTGGAAGCCTTCCTTTTGGTAGAAGCGCACGGCGCGCGGGTTCTGCGGCCACACGCCCAGCCACACGTTGGTGTAGCCCTGTTCGCGCATCCACTGCTGGCACTGCTGCATAAATTGCTGCGCCAGGCCCTGTCCCCGGTAGGTACCATCGACATAAAAGCGGGCTATTTCCACACCGGGTTGGGTTTGTTGGCCGGGCGGGATTTTACCCAGCACCAGTTTGGCGTAGGCGGCAATGCCCTGGGTGGTCCGCGCCATCAGGTACCGGACATCCGGCCGGTGGTAATCGCGGGTGAAGTTCTCTTCCGAGAAAGCCTCCCGGCAGTACAGCGCCATATTCTCCGGGGTATTCTGGGCCGAGTAGGTCTCTACAAACAGCCGCTCGCTGAATAAGCGTAGCTCTTCGCGATCGGTGTCGTTGGCCTGATGAAAAGTAAAATGCATGGATGATGTTGACTTAATACTCTGGTAAACAGCCGCACGTAGTCAACAGGCTTCGTGCGAAGAGACTCCCGAAAGCGAATCCTTTGGCAAAGGTAAGAACCCGGGCACGGGTTTTGATGTTTTGTACTAAACAAGATTTACATCTTCATGGCTTCCTATGAGCCACTAACCCTATATAATCATGTACCTGCACTTTGACGAAATAAGTTTTGACGCCCGCCTGTGGATTTACCAGGCCGACCGTCTGCTCACCGACCACGAAGTGAGTCTCATTACCCAGGCCCTGACCGCCGCCATCGACGGCTGGGAGGCGCACAACCACCCCCTGCTGGCCTCGGCCAAGGTGTTTTACCACCGGTTTGTGATTATTGCCGTAGACGAAGCCCATGAGCTACCCAGCGGGTGTTCTATCGACAAGTCGGTACACTGGCTGCAGGAGCTGGGGCAGCGGCTGAGCGTAGATTTCTTTGACCGCTCGGTGGTGTACCTCGACGAAGCCGGCCATCTCAAAACCATGCCTGTGGCGGCGGTGAAGCAAGCCGTAGCCGATGAGGAAATCCGCTCGGGGACCCTGGTGTTTGACAATCTGATAGCCACCAAGGCGCAGTGGATGAAACGCTGGAAAGTACCCGCCGACCGCACCTGGATGAAGCGCTTCTTTAAGGAGCAGACCGCCTGACGCATTTTGAAAGGTTGGCCGGGCGGCTTAGCTTTGCTGTGTACTTTACTGCATTCCAATGAAAATCCTGAAATGGCTGGTGTTTCTGATCCTGGTGGCGTCAGAAATGGCCTGCGACGAAAATACCCTGTACAAAGCGTACGAAGATGTGGAAGATGGCCAATGGTACGTCGATAAGAAGTTTACGTTTCAATTTGAAGTCAGCGACACTACCCAGCCGTACAACCTGTACTACCTCATTCGCAACGCCCAGCAGTACCCTTACTACAACCTGTACCTGACCCGGGTAATGACCGGACCGGATGGCAACACCCTGATGTCCCGGCTGGACGAAATGTACCTCTCGGATCAGACCACCGGCAAGCCGCGCGGTAGTGGCCTGGGCGATCTGTTTGACCACAAGATCAGGTTTCTGCACAACTATCGTTTTCCCAAAGCGGGGAAGTACACCGTCACGCTGGCTCAATCCATGCGCCAAAACCCCCTCCCTTATATTTTGGGAGTAGGTCTGAGCGTTGAAAAAGTACAACCCCCTACGCCATAAAATACAAACGTTATGCCTGCTTTTTTGCCCTTTTTTCCTTTAAATCTGGTTGTGTATCCCGGTGAGAAACTCAACCTCCACATTTTTGAAGAACGGTACCGGCAGCTGATCAGCGAGTGCCTCGAAACCGGGGAGTCTTTTGGTATCCCCACCTACCTGGACGATCGCCTGCCGGGCTGCGGCACGGAGGTGAAGGTTACCAAACTGCACGAGCGCCACGAGGATGGCACCATGGACATCTCGACGGAGGGCATTCAGGTTTTCCGGATCGAGACTTTCGAAAACCCCGTCAATGACAAGCTCTACGCCGGCGGGGAAGTAGCCTTTCTGACCGAAGATACGGATCTGGTCAGGCCCTTGCCGCAGTTGACCGAACTCCTGGATACCCTGTATGATCTTTTGGCTACGCCCGTTGCCTACGACGTGCTGAAAGCCCCCTTTTCGTTTCAGATTGCCCACAAAGCGGGGCTATCGCTGGCCGATGAGTATAGCCTGCTGACGATGAAGCGCGAAAGCCAACGCCAGCAGTTTTTGATTCAGCACTTATTGAAGGTAATCCCCGTTGTGCGCGAAATGGAACAAACCAAAGCCCGGATTCGCATGAACGGTCACTTTAAGAATCTTGATCCGCTGAATTTCTAGCTCCTTCTCCCTCTTTTTTCTCGCCGGGCTTTTTGCGGCGGCGCGAGGGGCGGCGGCGCTTTTTTGCTTCGGAGCTCGCCTCTTCGCCGGGTTCTGTTGCTACCTCCCGGGTACTCTTTTCGGGCTTATCGGGCACCGCTGACGCGGTATTGCGCGTATCGGAGGCCGCCGCAGGGCGAGAGCTTTCGCGGGCTGGCTTCTTGCGGGCCGGACGCTTGCCTTCGGCCGGGCGGTTGCCCTCAGCCGGGCGGTTGGCCTGCGTCACCTCGGGGTCGCGGTAGTAGCCGGGGTGTCGAACCTTTTCTTTTTCTTCGGCCACTTCCTTGCCTGGCTCACCCAGCAAAAAACCAAAAGGCTCCATGTTAGGAGTAGCATCCAGAATTACTTTCAGAATCGCCGTGAGTGGCAGCGCCAGGATCAGCCCCGGCAAGCCCCACAGCTGTCCGCCCAGAAGCAGCATTACGATAGCCGCCAGAGGGTTAATACTCACCTTGGAGCCCACGATATTGGGGGTAATAAAATTTCCTTCCAGAAACTGCACAAAGCTCATGACCCCAACTACCCCGAGGGCATACCAGGCGGAGTCTTCGGTAATGATGCTCATCAGCGCCGGAAAAAGCGATCCTATCAGAATACCTATATAAGGAATAAGGATCAGAAACGCCGCCAGAAAACCAAAGAAAACGGCGTAATCAATTCCTAAAAGCAATAAACCAACGGTATTGAGCACTCCCACAATGCCAATGACCAGCAGTAGCCCAGCCATATAGCTTTGGATTACCTCGTAAATTTTGTTTAAAACTTTATTGTTTTCAGTTTTTCTACCTGCCTTGTGCAATGTGAACTCATTTGTTTTCATTTTCTCAATAAGTTATTATTTCGCACTGGAAAAAATTCAAATTCATCTTAATTAATATATATTACAATGGCACTATTTTATCAAAAGAATAGAAATAATTACAAATTAA
>CATMVR010000468.1 GCA_950075905.1 uncultured Persicitalea sp.
ACCGATCCGGTCAGATCACTTTTCTTCACGGTACCATACCCCACTACCACCACTTCATCCAGCGACTTAGTATCGCCCTTCAAAGAGACATTGACCTGACTCTGATTCCCCACCGCTACCTCCTGACTCATGTACCCCACAAAGCTAAACACCAGCACGGGCGAGCCCGTTTCGGGCACGGGCAGCTCAAAGCGCCCATCGGCGTTGGTGGTCGTACCGCGTTGCGTGCCTTTTAGCACCACGCTCACGCCGGGCAGGCCGGTGTTATTTTCGTCGGTAACGCGGCCGATGACCGTGCGGTCCACCGGCAGGTTTACCGAACGCGGAATCAGGCCCGTGGGAGACGGGGTAGTTTCGGGGCTTAGTATGATCTGCTGCCCTATCACCTCGTATTTCAGGCGCAAAGGGCTGGTTAGCTTATCCAGCACACTAGCCAAAGGTTCATTGGAAACACTCAGACTCATGCGTTGATCTGCCGGTACCAGCCGGGGGCGGTACGCAAACCGTACCTTAGCCTGCTTCTCAATGGCCGTCAATACCTGCCGGATCTCCTGATTCTCAATAGTCAGGCTGATCCGCTTTTGCAGTAGCTCCTGCGCACTGGCATCGTGCGCCAGGGAAACACCCGTAAAAATCACCGCCACAAGGCATTGAATCAGTGAGATTTTCATGAGGTGAAGAACTAGGGGTTTGAAACGTACTGGTTTTTTCATTAGGTTTGATTGTTTTTGTGAATAGATGAGCAAAAACCCTCCCGTGCCTCTGGAAACAGACGCCTGATGGATGCTACTATCAAAAGGGAGGAATCAGGCATCAGTCGCGCTCGCAACACGGCTGATGCTTTTTTCTTTTTCTAAGGGAAGGAAAAAGGTCTCTTCATGTTAATTGGTATAAAGGGTAAGGTATTTAAAAGTTTTTATAAAAAAGCCGAAAGCTGATAGCCGATTGCTGACGGCCCAATTAACAGCCCCGGCTATAAATAATCACCTGTCCGTCAATAAACTTATACTGCGCACCCAGCACCTTGCAAATCACTTCCAGCTTCTGGTACAGATCCTCCTCGGAAAGGTTTACGGTCAGCGAGCATTTTTTAAGTACTTCCTCGTCAAACACCACTTCCAGGCCGTAGGCTTTTTCCAGAGCTGCAAATACTTCCTGGGCCGGAGCTTCCTCAAAGGCAAAGAGGCGCTTCTCACTTTCGGGAATCAGAAATATGGGTTTATCCACAACGCCCTTGGTAATAATGGCCTCCTTCCGCTGAAATACCGCTCTCTGGTTGGGCGTCAGCACCACGCCCGCCGCCTCGGGGTCCTGTGAGGGGGTAGCCTTGTCTGCATACACGGACACCCGACCCGACCGTACGGATACCGTCACGCTTGGAGCGTAGAGGGGAGCACTCACGTGAAAACTGGTGCCCAGTACCTTGGTAATGAGCCCATTGGTATAAACCATAAATGGCTTTTGTGGATTTTTCTCGATGTCAAAGAAAGCGTCGCCGGTCAGGTACACCTCCCGCAGGGAGCCCGTAAACTCTTTGGGATATTTGAGGCGACTGTTTCGGCCCAGGTCAATGCGGCTGCCGTCGGGGAGTTGCAAAGGCATGGTTTGGTCGGCCTCATTGGTGGCTTCGATCCACTGCTGCTGAGTGGCTGGTTGAGAAGCGGCGAGGGGCGAGGGTGCTTCGGGCAGGTAGCTACGTACCAGCCAGCCCAGGGCCAGCAGCAGAGCTACCGAAGCGGCCAGTTGCCAGCGCTGCCGCCGGATGAGCCACCGCGACGGGGCTTGCCGCTCCGTGGTCGACAGGGTACCCTCGATGCGGGTCCAGACGCCGCTGATCTGCCGCTCCGAAACGGGTGGTCCGGGCAGTTGGCGCAGGCCTTCTACCAGCCGGCGGCCTTCCTCCACCTGGTAGTACCGCTCGGGGTAGTCGGCCAGAAAACCGCGCCAGAACGCCTCGCTCCGGGGCGTAGGTTGACTTACCCACTCCTTGAAGTCGTCGTCGGCGGCGAAGTCCTCGGCATTGTATTGGTAGTAGTTCATGTTCGTAATGGGATGAAGTTCAGGTTGCGGCTATGTCGGAATGTTACAGAAAATCTCTCAGGAAAAGTACCAGGTACAGCCCCAGAATACGGACGTTCTCGCGCAGTACTTTCAGGGCCGAGTAGATAAACTTACAGGCCGACTGGTAGTTGATGCCCATGATCCGGGCGATCTCCTCGTTGCTGAAATGGTGCCGGAAGCGCAGGTCGATGGCCTGCTGCTGCCGGGGGCTCAGCTGCTGGTAGCCGGCGTCGAGTTGCCGGAGCAGTTGCTGCTGCCCTTCGGTATTGATCCACTGCGTTTCGATCAGTTCTTCGTTGCCTTCCAGGTGGTGCATCTGCGCCACGTCGGCGGCTTTGTAGAAGACGTCCTGCTGCTGGGACCGCTGGATTTTGTTGCGTAGCGACCGGAACAGGTAAAATTTGATCGAATCGGTTTCGCTCAGGTTTTCGCGGCTCTGCCACAGGTCGATGAAGAGGTCGTGCAGGCTATCTTCAATCAGCTGCACGTTGCTGGTTATACGGTACCCGTAGCTGACCAACTCGCGGGCGTGCAGCTCGTAAATACGCTGAAACGCCGCCCGGTCGCCCTGCCGGAAGGTATTCCACAAGTCTATGTTCTGCGATCGGGATAGCACGGGTTGTCGTGGTTTAGGAATGCATACCAGCCAAAGCTCTGCCGGCCTTCTGTATACTAATGACAGAAGGGGTAGCTTTTAATCCTATTTTTTCTGAAAATTTTTAAAGTGGCTGGTCCTGAAAGGAAAAGAAGACAGATTTTATAGCCAAAACTATGCTTCTTTCGCTAATTTTAACACTTCAGAATACCTGTTGGTAACAATAACTTCCTCTGATAGAGCTATGAAAGCATTTCTTCTATTTAGCATTTGCGTAATGCTTTCTTCCTGCCTGAATGGCAACCCAAACGAGTTTGCCGAGTTTTACGTAGAGGATGTTTCCAAAGAGCAGGAGTTTATTGACTCAACGTCTGCTTTGGCAGGTAAACTGTCTTTTCATGGCCATCAGAAAATGGATCTTTGGATAGAGGGCGAACTGGATTCGGGGGCAGTGATTCGATTTTACTCTTATCCTGATTAAAATTGGATAAATGAATTCGATTTAGTAAAAGGAAAGCACTCGAATATTACGGAATACGGAAAAATAGCCATTAAGACAAAACCTGATTATTATGATGGAGATACCTTGGCAATACGCTATATCCCCAAAGCAGCCACCAAAGGGCATTTGAAAATTAGTACGAATATTCTTTGAAGGTTCAATTTTCATAAAAAACCAACGGCCTGCTACCCAAGAAGGGAAGCAGGCCGTTGCTATATTGGTTTCTTGTTAAGCTAACTGCTAATGGCTGATAGCTAACAAGCTATCCCCTACAAATTCCGCTTCTTCATCTCTTCCACCGCGTAGTTGGCCGCCCGGGCCGTGAAGGCCATGTAGGTCAGCGAGGGGTTTTGGGTAGAGGTGGAGGTCATGCTGGCGCCGTCGGTCACGAATACGTTGGGTACGGCGTGCAGTTGGTGCCATTGGTTGAGCATGGAAGTTTTGGGGTCCTTGCCCATGCGTACGCCGCCCATCTCGTGGATGTCGAGGCCGGGGGCCTGCTTGCTGTCGCTGTGGCGGATGTTGGTAAAGCCCGCCATCGTAAACATCTCGGTGAGCTGCTCGATATAGTCTTTCACCATCTCCTCATCGTTGTCGTCGTAGGCCACGCTGATTTTGGCCTGCGGCAGTCCGTACGGATCTTTCAGCGTGGGGTCGAGGGCAATGTAGTTGCTTTCCTTCGGGATGGTCTCGCCCATCATGTGCGAGCCCACGTGCCAGATACCCTCCTCAGGGTTATGGAGGTTTTCTTTCAGGGAGGCACCCAGTCCGTTGTGGTCGTACTTTGTACCGCGTTTGGCGCTGAAACCCGCCGCGTAGCCCCGCAGAAACCGGGAAGCCGGACCGCTCGTTTCCTGCTTATATACATTGCGGAAACGGGGAATATAGCTGCCGTTGGGCCGTCGGCCGTCGGAGGTATATTCAAGGTGGCCATCGTAGTTGGCGGCTACGCGGGCGCGGTAGTTGTGAAATGCAAAATACTTGCCCAGCGTGCCGCTATCGTTGCCCAGGCCGTTGGGGAAGCGCGATGAGGTGGAGTTGAGCAAAATCAGGTTGGAGTTGATGGCGGCCGCGTTTACAAAGATCACTTTGGCGTAAAACTCCATCATTTCCCGGGTGTTGGCGTCGATCACCCGCACGCCGGTGGCCTTGCCTTTTTTCTCATCGTAGATAATTGAATGGACGACCGAATGCGGGCGAAGCGTCATGTTGCCGGTTTTCATAGCCCAGGGGATCGTCGAGGCATTGGCACTGAAATACCCGCCAAATGGGCAGCCCCGCTCACAAATGACCCGGTGCTGGCATTTGGCCCGTCCCTGATCGTAATGGATCTGCTGCGGATCGGTGAGGTGCGCGGCGCGGCCAATGATGATGTGCCGGTCCTTGTAGCTCTGGGCTACCTTTTCCTTAAAGTACTTCTCCACGCAGGTCATGTCGTGGGGTTTCAGAAACTCGCCGTCGGGGAGGGTATCGAGTCCGTCCTTGTTACCGGTAATACCTGCAAACTTCTCCACGTAGCTATACCAGGGCGCAATGTCGTCGTAGCTGATGGGCCACTCCACGGCAAAGCCATCGCGGCCTGGTCCTTCGAAGT
>CATMVR010000469.1 GCA_950075905.1 uncultured Persicitalea sp.
GGGCCGCATCATTTTCAATCAAGTACATCAGGCATTTTCGGTCTGCTCGGCCCGGACTTCCGACAGCGGCCGGAAGTTGGCCGGTACGGCCGGAGCCTCGTCAGCTACGTAGGGAAACACGTCCAGAATAGGCGTCAGGTTCAGGTCGGTGGTTTCGTAGGGTACAATCATTGAGCGCTGACTTTCGGTGATGCGTTCCAGCGCCTGGGTAATATCCTCGGCGTTGAGGAGGATGTAGTTGACTACCTTTTTTTCCTTCCCGCTTTTCTCATCAATGGAGTAAAAAATCACCTTGGCCTTGAACCACTTCTCGCCTTCCTCGTAGGAGAGTAGATCGGCCAGGCGCATGCGTGTGATGGCCGTGACGGTAAATTCCTGCACGCCCGTCACAATCTGACTGTACAGCCGGGCTTCGGCTTCGGTGTAAGTGAGGGCATCTACCAGGTAGGCCTCGTTGGTGGTTTTGAGTCTTCCGTTTTCGTCTTCTTTTTGGTAACGTATCTTACCTAGGTACCAGCTTGCCATGAATAAATATTGGATAGTATGAAAAATAAAAAAGAGGTAACGAAGCGCAGGCCTGGTACCCCTTTACGAAATTGCTGCTGCAATGATACGTACTTTTGCTGTGTTTTGAAAAACCATTTCGCGGTTTGGGTGTCAGGTCAGGAAGCCTTCGATTTCTTTACTTTCTTTCCCCGGTTTTCGGCCCATTCCTCGGCCTTGGCGGTGCCGATGGCAATGGCGCGGCCTTCCTCGTAGCCATCGTCGAGCAGGGCGTTGGCTATTTCGATGGCCTTATTCCGTACCGGAGCCATCAGGTTTTTCATGGATTGCGGATAATCATTTTTTGTCCAGGGCATGGTTGAAAAAGGTTTGGTTCTATCCTGATTTCATAAATTCTTGTGCCAGCGGTGGGCCAGCCCCGCGCCGGAGGCGCTATCGGATAGTTGTTGCCCGTCGGAGCCGGGCAATGGCGAAAGTACGGATTAGCTGAACCACGTTTTCGGTTAGTTCTGAGTATGGTTTTCTACTTCGTCTTTTCTGAATATTGGGGCTTCTCCTCAAGTCACAGAAATTCCAGCACATACGGGTTGCGAATAACCTCGGTGGATAAGGCGGTTTGCCGGTCAGCGTGTTGAGCAAGGTAGCAGGAGGTAGCCGCAGACGTTGGTCAGCCAGGTCGTTGGTAGATTTTGGGGCTATCACCAATTTTACAGACGACATCTGTAAAATTGGCAGCGCATCCCATAGGCCAATGATGTGCTCGCTAAACCAGGCGTAAGTCAGGTAAAAGTGTCGAAAATTGAATAGATTGCTAACGGTCATTCCTCGAATCCCTTTCAGTCGTTTAGCTGTTTGTTTCATCAACTGTTGCCCATAAGCCGCCCGGTCTTCGCCGTTTTGCTCGAACTCCACCAGGTAATAGCCAATAAGCCAGTTTCGCACGGTCATGGCCGTATTGACTTGCTGTATCGCCCGGTAAGCAAACTCGGTATGGGTCTGTTCAATGGTAATGATCAGTTGGTCGAAGTTCATGGTATGTTTGGTAGTGAGAGGGACTAAGTTAGCAAGCTCGGCAACTATGATAAAGCCCTCCGGGCTGTGCATGCCAAGGGCAGCAACGGCGGGAGCTACTTCAACAAGCCATCAATCAACTCGTAGGATTCTTTCTCGGAGGGGCGCGGCCCGCGGTTAGCTTTGATTTTGCCCGCTTTGTCAACCAGAATGTAATGCGGAACCCCTGAAACCCCGTACAGACTGAAAATGGACGATTCATCGGGTGTCGAGGCAGAATTCTGGTTGACATGGATGCCCTGAGGTGCCCGGTCGCCTTTCAAAAAGGTTTTCCACTTCTGCGTGTCCTCATCTACGGAAACAAACAGAAACACTACGTCCCGGTTATCCCTGTAATGCTCTACCATCTTTTTTGAGTGGGGGAACTCAGCGACGCAGGGACCGCACCAGGTGGCCCAGGTGTCGATGTACACCACCTTGCCTTTCAGTTCCGCCAACCGGAACGTGTTCCCATTGGCGTCGGTGGCGGTGAAGTCCCTGGCCTCTGTCCCTTCTCCCAGCTGCTTGTGCTTTCCGATTATAGTCTCCAAGGGAGGGAGGTAGGATGAATTGGGGTACTCCTCTTTGAATTTGGTAAAATTCTGGACGAGTTGAGGTCTGAAGCCAAAGTCAATAAAGGACAGGTTGATGTTCTTGGCCAAAAGAAACTCCCTGATGGGGGCCAGGCGTGTGTTGCCTCGGATGGCCCGGTCGGTGAGCAGAATCAGCGTATCTTCAATCCTGGACATTCCTACCTTTTCATTAGTGAATCCCTCCTTCTCCAAGGCGTAAAAGATTGACCCAACCAGATGCGTACGAATTTCCAGTTCTATCACCTTGCGGTATGAATCCATGAAGGAGGACAGGTAAGCGGGCCTGACCGGCAGCTCGCTGAGGAAGGAAGGCACTTCGTAGCTGCTTTCTTCTTTGAGTTTATCCCAATCGCTGCCTTCCAATGCTTTTATTCTCCAGAGGACCATCAGCTTGTTCTGGTCTATGAGAATTTCCTTTTGTTCAGCTGTGAGGCGGTTGTCGTTGGTAATGGCTTCGTGCAGCGGGACAAACCTTTTGTTGAACGAGACGGCTACCATCTCTTGCTCCTCCCTAGTAAACTTCCTGAATTGCCCAACCATAGCATTCGCCTCATCCCCTACTATATCCATAATTTTCCATGAGTCGTCCAGGTATTGGTTTGCGGGGCTAAGCTTCCCGGTGTACTCCATCTTTTCGTTTGTTATGCGGAGTTTGAGGACCTGGTTGGGTTCCAGGTACACACGGTACCGCGAATCCTGTCCCGGCACGCCGAGGCCGACCGTAATGTAAGCGAACAAGGGCCCTGTGACCGGTAGGGTAAAGGCAGCCTGCCCGGCGGCATCGACCTCGGTTTCTGCAAGTCTGGAAAATCCGTCGGAGGAAAGATCGATCACGTTGGCGGCAGCTTTTTGCCCGGCGCAAAAATCACAATCGATCTGCACCTGGGCGGTGGATGGGGTGTTTGGCTGGCCAAGCGCTAGGGTGCAGCAGCTTGCAAGCAGCAGGAGGGTGAGTAGTCGTGGATGCTTCATTTGGTAGGTTCAGGTTGTAATGGATTATTGAGAAACTCTGACCCAGTCATTGAACTGACCTTGGGTGATCTTCACTGTCTTGCCTGATGGGCTGACGGCAGTGAACTCGAACTCGGCTTTCATTTTGAATGAGGTCAGTATTCGTTGGTCGCGCTCAATGCTTAAGATTCGGAAAGTCCCCTTATGGTTGGAACCCGTTTTGAATGTTTGATTATTTTTACTGAAAGAGCCAGCCGGAGGGTTGTTTGTTAGTGCTTGGTTGAGGCTTATTTCATATAATTTTCCACTTCTGACGGTATCAATCCCCGATGAATCGAAAATGTAAATACTAATAGTCTGATTAGTACTTGCATCAGTAGCACGAATGTAGATACCTCTTCCTTGATCCATTAGATCGCTAACCAACGTAATTCTCTTAAAATCCCCATCGCTATCCGGTCGCCAGTGCTTTCCATCGACTTTGCAATAGAATTTTTCTTCGGGTTTGGGGCGGTCTGGGTCGCAGGCCTGGCAGAGAAGCAGTAGGGCCAGGAGGGGAGCAGCAGCCCACGAAATCGGTTTTTGGTTCATAGGTTGGATATGGGTTTAAGGGTGGAAACGGTACGCCACGGGCCTGCTCAGAAAAGCGTGTCAAGATAGATTTTGGTGATTGGATTACCAAGAAAAAAAGCGGGAGAAGATAAAAGATCCCCCACGCCGCCGCTCGGCTTCAACCGGCATCGGCGGTAGTACACTTTACAGTACCCAAGATTAAACCCAGCCAATAGAAATGCATCTAACCCCTGGGCAGGCCGATAGCGCTTTTTTAACAAAAAATGGTCTTTGTGGATGTAATGTCGGGCCAAAGTTGGCGTTGTATGGGCTGTTCAGTAAGTTGCAGACCTAATCATATACTATACTACTTTCCCATGAAAAAAATAATGAGTGTGGCGGCCTTGATAGGAGCCATTGTTTTTTTGAGCCAATGCAGCGTGAGCCGGCAAGTAAAAGAGGCCAAAACGTTTGGTGATTGCAAGTACGCCATCACGTCCATAGATAGTGTGTACCTGGCGGGTACGGATATCCGGGAGTTCCGCAACGTCAAGAGCATCAAGGACCTGGACCCTACCAAGTACCCGCAGCTGGGCCTGGCGATTCTGCGTAAAAAGGTACCCCTTGACCTGCGTGTCAACCTCGATATCAACAACCCCACCAACCGCCTGGCGGCCATCAATCAGCTGGAGTACATCGTGCTGCTGTCAGACAGCGAGATTTTCAAGGGCATCCTGAACCGCCGGATCGAGGTGTACCCCGGCACGGGCAGCACCAAGGTACCCGTGCAGCTCAGTACCAACGCCTACGATCTGCTTACCAACGATCAGACGCGCGAGAGCTTTATTGCCATGATTCAGTCCCTGACGGGCAAGAGCGATACCAAACCCGCTAAACTGACCGTCAAGATCAAGCCAACGCTGGCCGTGGGTGATAAGCAGGTAAACTACCCCGGCTACATCACCTTTGAGCAGGAGATTACGGACAACCTGGTCATTGGCCGGTAGCTACAAGTAAATCACGCAAACATGAGTCATCCCGAATTTTTAGGGGCTGGCCCAAAAAAGATACCTCCATGTTATTTTTGTGAATCACAACAAA
>CATMVR010000470.1 GCA_950075905.1 uncultured Persicitalea sp.
GAGTTTTTTCCGGACCCCCGGGAGGTGGAAAAAGTGCTGGAAGTAAAGCTTTCGGAGATTCAGGATAAGACCATCGTCGGCACGAGTACCATACAGGTCAGGGACAAAACCATTATGGCCCCGCACTACGCCATTCAGAATTACAAAGTATGGGGCGCCACGGCCATGATGATCAGCGAAATGCTGACGCTCCTGGAAGCAACTGACAGCTAGCAAGCCGATTATAAAAATAATTACACAGAAGAAGCAAACAAGCTATTTTTAGCTGATTATATCTTAAAATTTTTGTATTTTTACTGAACACTAAACCTATATTTTCCTCCTCCCTCTATGGAAGAAAACACCAATAATACCCCCATTGAAGATAGTGAATTACACGAGAAGGTACCCATTTCGGGTTTGTACGAAAACTGGTTTCTTGAATATGCTTCCTACGTAATACTCGAACGCGCGGTTCCGGCCATTGAAGATGGTCTGAAGCCCGTGCAGCGCCGTATTATGCACGCCCTTAACGAAATGGACGACGGGCGTTTCAATAAAGTGGCCAATGTCATTGGCTCCACCATGCAGTACCACCCGCACGGGGATGCCTCCATCAATGACGCCATCGTCAACATTGGTCAGAAAGAGCTGCTTTTTGACACGCAGGGGAACTGGGGCGACGTGCGCACCGGCGACAGCGCGGCGGCCCCCCGCTACATTGAGGTACGTTTGTCGAAGTTTGGCAAGGAGGTAGTCTTTAACGGCGATACCACCGAATGGCAACTTTCCTACGATGGTCGGAAACGAGAGCCCGTTACGCTGCCCGTCAAGTTCCCCCTCCTGCTGGCTCAGGGGGTGGAAGGGATTGCCGTAGGCTTATCGACCAAGATACTCCCCCATAATTTTTGCGAGCTGATCGAGGCCTCTATTGATATTCTCAAAGGGAAGACGGTCGAGATTTTTCCCGATTTTCAGACCGGCGGTCTCATCGACGTATCCAACTACAACGATGGGCAGCGCGGGGGTAAGGTCAGGGTACGGGCCCGGATAGAGGAGGAAGACAAAAAAATGCTGGTAGTGAAAGATATTCCTTTCGGCACTACCACCACTTCCATAATCGACTCCATTATTAAGGCTAACGACAGCGGGAAGATCAAGGTTAAGAAAGTGGTGGACAATACCGCCGCCGAAGTCGAGATCCAGATCTATTTGGCACCGGGCGTTTCGCCCGATATCACGATGGATGCGCTCTACGCCTTTACGGAGTGTGAGGTATCCATCTCGCCCAATGCCTGCGTCATCATGAACGACAAACCCAATTTCATTGGGGTGTCGGACATTTTGAAGTACAATACCGAAAAAACCGTCGATCTGCTCCGGCAGGAGCTGGAAATAAAGAAGGGAAATCTGCTCGAAAAAATCCTTTACGGCTCGCTGGAAAAGATTTTTATAGAAAAGCGGATTTACCGAGATATCGAAGAGTGTGAAACGTTTGAGGCGGTTATCAAGACCATCGATAAGGGACTGACCCCCTACAAACCGCAGTTTTACCGCGAAATTACCGAGGAAGACATCGTCAATCTGACGGAAATCCGCATTAAACGTATATCCAAATACGACGGATTTAAGGCGGAAGAACTCATGCGCAAGTGGGAGGAAGAGCTGGCTGAAACCGAAGATAACCTCGCCAATATCATCCGCTTTGCGATTGCCTACTTCAAAGATCTTCTGAAAAAGTACGGCAAGGGTCGGGAGCGGAAAACGGTGCTGCGCACGTTCAACCAGATTTCGGCCAATGTTGTGGCGGCCAACAACCAAAAACTGTACGTCAACCGGGAGGATGGCTTCATTGGCTACGGCCTGAAAAAGGACGAGTTCGTGATGGATTGCTCGGACATCGACGATATTATCGTCTTCCGGCGCGATGGCCGCTGCGTGGTAACCAAAATTCAGGACAAGGTATTTGTGGGTAAGGATATTATATACTGCTCAGTCTTTGTCAAAAACGACGAACGCAAGGTGTACAACATGGTGTACCTCGACGGCAAGTCGGGTGTTTCCTACATAAAGCGTTTTCAGATTACGGCCGTAACCCGCGACCGCGAGTACGATCTGACCCAGGGAACGCCGCGCTCCAAGGTGACCTACTTCACGGCCAATGACAACGGGGAAGCGGAGATTATAACCGTAAACCTGACGGCCCAGTGCAAAGCCAAGGTGAAACAATTTGACTTCAACTTTGCCGATCTGCTGATCAAGAACCGCAACGCTAACGGTAACATTTTGACCAAGTACCCGGTGCGCAAAATCACTCTCAAACAGGCCGGGGTATCTACCCTGGGGGGCGTGGATATCTGGTATGACCCCACCATTGGCCGGCTCAACCGCGACGAGCGGGGCAGGTACCTCGGAAACTTTGAGGCTACTGACTCCCTGCTGGTAGTATATAAGGAAGGCTCCTACGAGCTGACCAGTTTTGACCTGACCAACCACTTTGAACCAGGCGATATTCTATTGCTCCGAAAGTTCAATCCCAACGGAATTATTACGGCCGTGTACTTTGACAATGGCCAGAAAGTTCATTACATTAAACGTTTCCAAATCGAAACTACCACCGTCGACAAGAAGTTTCTTTTCATCAGCGACGCCAAGGGTAGCAAGCTTGTACTGGCGTCATTAGATAAGCACCCCCGATTTGCGTACTCCTACCAGAAAAACGCAAAGTCGCCGGTAGAAACGGAAGAGGTACTTGCTGAGGAAGTGGTGGATGTACGAGGCTGGAAGGCGATGGGCAATAAACTTACCACCGAAAAAGTGCGGGATATGAAATGGCTGGAATCACTGCCCGAAAGCGAGGAAGTAGCTGACAGCGAGGACGGAAACAAACTGTCTGATGCCGAAGAGGTAGCCACAGAGACCCAGCGACCCGTAGCCGAACTGTCAACCGCTGAATTATCCGAAAGTAAAAAAAAACAACTTGGTCTTTTTGAGTAGAAATAACTTGCAGAACCCAAAACAAGGAAGATTTGTATTCGCAAATTCGTTATATACGGAGTAGTCCTTTTGCATCTGAAAAATTCGGACAATTGAAACGAATTATCAAAATACTTATTTTTTTATCCTTTCTGAGCATAGTATTCATCTTACTGTGCAACGTCTGGGTTGTAAACCGTACGCGTGCACATAGCTATTTCGCCATTAGTTCCCTGCCATCCAATGACGTTGGGCTTGTACTCGGCACCAGCAAAACAACCTCGGATGGCCGGGAAAACCTTTTTTTCAAGTACCGCATGGAGGCCGCCGCCCGCCTGTTCAAAGAGGGCAAGGTAGGCTCTCTGATTCTGAGCGGCAACAACGATTCCAAATACTACAACGAGCCCCTCGATATGCAGAAAGCGTTGTTGAAAATGGGGATTCCTGAAACAGCCCTCAAACTCGATTACGCTGGCTTCCGTACCTTCGACTCCGTGATACGCTCAAAGGGAGTATTTAAAGAAAGTAATATCACCATTATTTCCCAGGACTTCCATAACGCCAGAGCCTTGTACATTGCCCAGCATGAGGGGATCAACGCGGTGTCTTTCGCCGCGCAGGACGTACCCATGGGCTATTCGGTCCGGACCCTGGTACGGGAGTATCTCGCCCGGCCCAAAGCGGTACTGGATGTACATCTCATACGCCCTACCACAACGCTTCGCAACGAAGTGCTCGAATAATATAGCTTCAGATGCTACCGAGTCGCCGACGCCTTTTTTGGGCGTAGGTCAGGAATACCCAATCACTTTCCTCCTGCTTTCTTTGGCTGGAAAAATACACCAGCGCCTGTCCCTCGGGGGTTTGGCAGTAGTACTCGTAGTAGCTTCCCTTAAACCGAACCGACCTAATCTTTGCCCGCCATACGGCCTTCGACTCCTCCCGCACGGTCCGGATGTGGTTGGGCCGGAGCCCGTAAACGGCATCGTTTTCCGGCTCACGGATCAGATTGACCAGCCCGGTAAGCTCGGCTACGTACACATTGGCCGGTTCGTGGTAGATCTGTTCGGGGGTACCTTCCTGCACTATTTCTCCATCTTTGAGAATAATCAGGCGGTCAGCCCAGGCCATGGCTTCGCTGGCTTCGTGCGTCACAAAAATGCACGTAAGCTGGTCAGACTTTTTCAGAGAAAAAATGGCCTCCGATAAGGTCTGCTTGTTTCGGGGGTCGAGGTGAGCAAAAGGCTCGTCGAGTAATAGGAGTTCGGGAGGTTCGGCAATGGCCCGGGCCAGGGCAGTTCGCTGTTTTTCACCACCAGAGAGCACCTTGGCTTTCCGGTGTTCAGCCTCCTGCAAGCGGGCCAGATTCACTAATTCGTCGACGCGCTGTTTTTGATAATCAGGATCGTAAAACCGGAGGGCATAGGCGATATTCTCGCGGGCGGTCTGATTCGGAAATAACTCATACTCCTGATGAACGAGCTTGATAGCCTCATGTCCTTTCAGAAGTTGCTCCCGCACGGGGGGAAGTTTGTTTTCCATCAGATAAATCTCTCCTCCCTCTTCGGCGTCCAGATGGCGGCCAATGATTTTGAGCAGGGTACTTTTTCCGGACCCACTTTCTCCTACGACACCCACCCATTCGCCCTTACGAACGTTCAGAGAAACACGAGACAAAACGGGCGTTCCGTTGTATTCTTTGGCGATAGATTCGAGGCGAAGTAAGGACATCAGGAAGAAAACTCCATTTTGGTTTCGGCAAACTGGCATAGACCATCCAGCTGCTCGCTAAG
>CATMVR010000471.1 GCA_950075905.1 uncultured Persicitalea sp.
CTACCACTACTGGATTCAGGCTGCGGATGACGTTTATCAGGGCTGATTCATCGGTATTTTCCAGCACATGATCTCGGTCAGTGAACTGATCTACAAAAGGAGCCAACTGGCCGTTCTCCTGGTATACTTTGCGGTCATCCTTGTTTCGGGCTCGTAGACTGGCAAAACTCATCACGAAGATGCTGAGTTGTTCCCGGACAACGCTAGGGTTGAAGCTCGATCCCTGCAACAGCCGATTTTTGTCGTATACATCGACCCTGTGATTGAAAAGTGCGTTGAGTTTTTGCCGGTACGGATGGTTCGGGTCACTAAGGTTGCCCACCGTTTGATCAAGCAAGTTGCTCCAAGGTACCAGCCAAACCACTGCTTTGGGGTCTTCAGCGGGCATCCGGTCAAATATCGTTTTCAAAGCGTTGCAGGCAATAAAGGTCTTCCCCCCCGCTGTGGGTACCTTCACGCACAGGTGTACAGCTCCCGGTATAGTACGTTGGTAAGGGCGCATCCCTTTGCGGGTTAGTGGATTGTACGGACCAAGGCGATCTTCCCAATAGGTATCGAAAGCTGAGGCCGGTTCTTGATGGGTGGTCAGGTAGTCGAAGTAGGTACGAAGATCATTAAGTACATCCTGCTGGTAGCTTTTCAGTTCCATGGGTTAGAAGCGGGTTATATCGCGTGGAATTTTCTTAAAAATGATATTGTGGGCCTGCATGAAATCCTCGGTAAGTAAGCAGTTGTCAGCGTAGATCACATATTGATCTGCCTTGATGTTTACTGTGGCCAAAAAGTCAAAGTCCAGCACGGTTAGGGCTTCCGGCTCGTAATAAAAATAGTAAGCGCACTCGTCCTTTTTCCCTAGTAAGTAGGGAGTATCCTGTATTGGCTGATATGGGCTGCGTGTTTCGGAGTACCACACATACTCCCGAATTTGTTCTAGTCCTACGGACTCGTTTAGGTAGTTGTCTCCATCAAAAAGCGGCTCTCCCAGGGTGTAGTAGTCGAAAGCCTCTTCTGTACCTTTCACAATCTTGGAGCCTTCTCCGTAGCCATTGATGACCCGCTTGACGCGCTCAGCTGTAATGGTTTCGGCATAGTCTTCCATTTCTATCAAGATAACCTTTCTGTTGCCACCATCCTGTTTGTTTAGGTTGAAAACAGCATGGGCTGTGGTGCCACTGCCGGCAAAGGAGTCTAGTATGATTGATTCTTTGCCTGAGGCCAATTCTAAAACTCTTTCAACAAGTTTGATCGGCTTCGGAGTTGGGAAGGTGTCTACATCGTGCAAGACTTTATTTACTTCCTTTTTAGCATCTTGTGTGTGACCAACGTCATTATAAAACCATAAGGTCTGTGGCACAATTCCTCCTTGTACTTCTGAAAGAAAACGTTTAATTGCTGGTACTCCGTTCTCGTCCTTCCCCCAATAAATGCGATTGTCATCGTGGAGTTCCCAAAGTTTTTCCTCTGAATATCTCCAATAATTGCCTTTTGGAGGACCATCGATTACTCTGCCACCAGGTGTAGTAATTGAATAGGTGCCCAGGCTATAAAAATTCCGTGCTGAAAAATCCCCCGGCTTCCATGGTCCTCTTTTATCATTGTCAGGATTCTTGTACCTCTTAATCTGTTCGTCATTTCTGGACATCAGGTTTGGTCTCCATGGTTCAGCATTTTTTGCATAAACCATTATAAAATCATGATCACCTGAAAAATGCTTAGCTGTATTCTTAGGGCTATAATTTTTCTGCCAAATGATGTTTGCGACAAAATTCCCGCCACCAAAAATCTCGTCACACATCAATTTCAAATTTGCCTGCTCACTATCATCAATTGAAATAAAAATAGCACCATCATCGGCCAGTAGCTTATGTAGTAGCTTCAACCGTGGGTACATCATGCATAGCCATTTATCGTGGCGGCTGAGATCTTCTCCTTCCTTGCCTACAACGGTAGCTAGCCAATTCTTGATTTTGGGGTCGTTAACGTTGTCATTGTACCCCCAGCCTTCATTGCCAGTGTTGTATGGAGGGTCAATGTAAATACATCTTATACGACCTTCATACTCGGGAAGTAGGGATTTGAGGGCTTCCAAATTATCGCCGTGGATAATCTTATTGCCGCTTTGGGTGGGAGTAGGGGTTTGACCGGCTTTACCAGAGAAGCCATATTCATGGTTCAGAACGCGGTATGGTACATCGAGATGGTGGTTTACTACTTTCTCTTTTCCAATCCAGTGTAGGGTGGGCATATTGGGTATTTGTGTTATTTGACAGAGGGATATTTACTATGCTACAAACCAATTTCTATCTCTTTCATGCCAGCTGTAAATTGGTCAATGATCCAGATCAAAAGCAACTAATAGACCTGCAATAATCACCCATTCTAACAAATGTTACAAATCATCTCAGAACTTATATCGAATTTATATCAAATTCACTAACACCTAAAAACTAAAAACCGCCTTAGGAGCGTCCTGAGGCGGTTTTTGAAGAAAATTGCAGAGAGGAAGAGATTCGAACTCTCGATGCCGTTACCGACATACACGCTTTCCAGGCGTGCCCCTTCAACCACTCGGGCACCTCTCTGTATAGTTAAGCGGGTGCAAACATACGCAAATTCACAAGTATTTCAAATCAATTGCTCATTTCTCCGCGCAAAGATGTAGTCAGCATGGCACGGCAGGTGTCCAGGTCGTTGGATTGACCCAGTACAAACATCATTTTGGTGATGGCCGCCTCGGCGGTAAGATCCGACCCGCTGAGTACCCCCACCTGCTGTAAAAATTTGCTGGTCTGATATTGGCCCTGCGTCACCTTGCCGCCATCGCACTGCGATACGTTAAAAATCAGGAGATTGCGCTCAATGGCGAGCCGGATTTCTTCCAGAAACCAGGAACTCGTCGGCGCGTTGCCCGCCCCGAATGATTCCAGCACCACGCCCCGCAAGTCCTTGATCCGGAAAATGGAGCGAACTACCTCGGGCGTGATGCCCGGAAATACTTTCAGGAAAGTAACGCGCGGGTCGAGCCGGGTGTGCAGTTTCAGGGGCTGGTCTGATTGAATAGGGGCAATGTAGGGGCGGTTGTATTCGATATGTACCCCGGCGGTAGCCAGAATCGGGTAGTTTTCCGAGTGAAAAGCGTTGAACTCGGAGCTTTCCTTTTTCTTGGCGCGGTTGCCCCGCAGCAGCACCGAGTTGAAGTAGATGCACACTTCGCCCAGTACGGGGTTGTTGTAGGCGTCGGTGGCGGCGGCTATTTCGAGGGCCGTAATGAAGTTTTCGCGGGCATCGGAGCGGGCAATACCAATGGGTAGCTGCGCGCCGGTAAGAATCACCGGTTTGTTGAGCCCTTCCAGCATAAAACTCAGCGCCGATGCCGTGTAGGCCATGGTATCGGTGCCATGGAGGATCACGAAACTTTGGTAGGCGGCGTAATTTTTGTAAATAATGGAAGCAATCTCGGCCCATAGCTCCGGCGACATGTTTGAGGAGTCAATGGGGTCGTACAGGGTCACGAAGGTAATTTCAAAATCGAGTCGCCGGATTTCGGGTACGCGCTCGATGATCTGCTCAAACTCAAAAGGGACCAGTTGTTTGCCTTTGGTGTCGTATACCATGCCCAGGGTACCCCCGGTATAGATGACCAGTACCGAAGCCCGGGGGGGCTCCGGGGAGATGGGGTTGATCCGAACAGTTTTGTAGGTCATGTTTAGGTGTCAGGAAGTAGGTTGTTGGCGGTTTGTTGGTGCCTGGTTTGTTGGTAGTTGGGGGAATTAGATAATGTAAACCTTTCTAACCCATCCCGGCCCCAGCGGCTGACCGTCTCCCAAGAGGGGATTCGCGTTAAATCCCCTCCTGGGAGGGGTGCCCGAAGGGCGGGGTGTGTTTGGAGTAAAACAGTTCAAATAAATGGTACACATTCACTTACCCTTTTTTAGTAGCATGCATGGCTAACGCCGTCCGGGTAGTTACGGTCAGTACCTCTTCTTTGCTGATCTGTTTGAGATCGGCCACCCGCTGGGCAACCAGGTCGAGGTAGGCGGGCTCGTTGCGCTTGCCCCGGTAGGGTACCGGCGCCAGGTAGGGGCTGTCGGTTTCGAGCACAAAATGTTCCAGGTCCAGGTGGGGGAGTACTTTATCCAGTCCTCCGTTTTTGAAGGTAGCCACGCCACCAATGCCCATTTTGAAGCCCAGCTCAATGCATTTATTGGCTTCGTCGAGTGTACCCACAAAGCAGTGAAAAATACCCGTCAGGGCCGGATCGGCAATTTTTTCGATCAGCGCCACAGTTTCCCAAAAGGCATTCCGGCTGTGGATGTCGATCCAGAGGTTGTGCTTGCGGGCCAGCTGGCACTGGTACAGAAATGCTTCTTCCTGCTGCGGGCGTTGCCGGGAGATCCGGCGACGCTGCTTCTCGGCGCACGCGGCGGTGCGGACGAGATCGCGGCGATGAAGCAGCGGCTCGGGCTCGACCTGCCGCTGTGGCGGCAATACCTGCTCTTCCTTGGCGATATCCTCTCCGGCAGCCTCGGCCGTTCGGTCGTCTACGGCCAGCCCGTGATCTCGCTGGTGCTGGAGCGCCTGCCGGCGACGTTGTGGCTCGTCTCCTACTCGACCGCGATCGCGGTTTTGCTGACGATCCCGCTGGCGCTGTGGTCGGCGATCCGGCGCGACCAGGCGCCCGATATCCTGATCAAGCTCATGTTCACGGTGCTGCTCGCGATCCCATCCTTCTGGCTCGG
>CATMVR010000472.1 GCA_950075905.1 uncultured Persicitalea sp.
ACTCGTGGATGGTCGCGATTTTGGCGTCTTTCAGCACAAAGCGGGAGCGGATGGCCTGGTAAATCACCTGCCATTTGGCTGCCTGGCGGGGGATGGACACCCCCAGTTCTTTGAGAGCCCGGTGGGTAATGTCGCCTACCTGATGCATGTTGCCGGATGCCGTGTAGCTCCTGATCATGACTTCATGGATATGGCTCCTTTCTTCCTGCCGGCCGCAAAGCCCCAGGGCCCTGGTTTCATAGGTGGCCGATTGGGACACCCGGTTGCTCAGGTGTGCGGTTTCAATCAGCATCCGGTAGACGGGCAGGTCTTCGGCTGTGGGCGTAGCTACCAGCGACTCCCACAGCGCCAGGTACTGAAAGGACGTGTCGAAGGCGGCCGACTGGTAGGCTTTATGACCCGCCCGTTGCAGGGTTTCGAGAATTTCCTCCCGTTGGTCAGAGCCAATTATCAGCCGGTCACTCCGCAAAAAATGATTGGCGGCCTCAAAAACCCGGTGGGTATCCTGCCGGGTAGACAGCATGATTTGTCCCATTTCAAAATGAAGCGCTTCTTTATGCTGCGTGCCCAGCTCGTCGTAAAGGGTCTGCTGAATACGGTCGTGGGCAAAGCGAAAGAGCACATCGGCTTTCTCATTTTCGTAAAAATCGGGCACGTACTTGTAGTCACTTCGTACCGGTATAATGCAGTTGTTCTGTATAGCCGGCCAGAGGGTCCGGTGCAGTTCGGAGGTCTTTTTGTGCAGAATAGTGGCGCACATCGTAAGGCTGATCACATTGCCGGCGGCGGCGGCGGTGATTAGCGCCCGGAGGGTCTCTTCCGGGAGCGCCTTTATTTTGGTAAGAATAATTTCTACCACATTGTCGGCCAGACTCAGCTTATAAATCGATTCGATGTCCCATTGCCAGCAATGGTTTTCGGTATTCATCCACAGCAGGTTGCGGTCGCGCAGTAGGGTTAAGAACTGGCTGACAAAGAAAGGGTTGCCCTGGGTTTTGGTGAAGGTAATCCGGGCCAGCTCTTCCAAGTCTTCGCCCGCTCCCGGCAGGCTGTTTGTAAGTACTTCCAGAATTGCCCGCTGCGGCAGGGGATGTAGCTCTATATGATCATGGACTAAGCTGTTTAGGGATTCTGCCTCATTTTCAGGTTCAATAGAAAGAGTCAGCGAGTAGAACGGGTGCGCGGGGTGTACCTCATTGGAGCGATAGGCCGCAACCAGGAGCACATGGCCCAGAAACGGGTTTTTACGGATGGTCTCGAGTAGCCGGATAGAATCTTCGTCGGCCCACTGCCAATCGTCCAGAAACAGAACCAGGGGGTGATCTTTGCTGGCCAGTATCTGAAGAAAAAGCCCGATGGCGTAGTGCAGCCGGTTTTTCAATTCCAGGCCATTGAGTGGGGTAAGCTCGGTGGATTGTCCAAACAGCTTGGCTAGCTTGGGCACGAGTTGCACCAGGATGGGGTCCAGATTCAGAAGTCTGTCAGCAAACCGTTGACGCCAGGCGGTGAGTTCTTCGGCCGATTGGGTCAGGATGAGGTCTGCAAACTGATCAAATGCCTGTATCCAGCCGTAGTAAGGAATATTTTTTTGCAGCGAGTCGAATTTTCCCCGCAATATGATACCCCGGTGCCGGGTGAGGGGTTTGGCGGTTTCGCTGATCAGGGCAGATTTGCCCACCCCGCTGAGCCCACCGACCGTCAGAAACACTTTTTTTCCGCCGGCGGCCTGATCAAACAAATCCAGAATTTTGGCCACTTCCTCCGCACGCCCCACTATTTTTTGCGAAATCTGCGGATAAGCCGCAAAATCCTGCCTGCCTACCTCAAAATGCGGGATTGCCTGATTTGCCAGCCAGCTCTGCCGGCACTGCAGCAGGTCTACCAGCAGGCCGCTCAACGACTGGTACCTTTCCTCCGCGTTTTTGGCGGTTAGTTTGTCCACAATCCGGAGGAGCATGTCGGGAAGGGACGGGTCGCTGGCCGACATACGGGGGAGGTTCCGGGCAATATGACAGTGTACAAGTTCCAGTACATCGTTAGATTGAAAGGGCAGCTGCCCGGTCAGCATTTCGTAAAAAACAATCCCCAGTGAGTAGTAATCGGTTCGGTAGTCGATATTTCGGTTCATCCGGCCGGTCTGCTCGGGCGAAATGTAGTAGACATTACCCAGCAGCGAGAAATGTTCAAACAGCGAGGCTGAGGAAGAGCGCGTTTTTGTACTAAACTCGAAGTCAATAATGAAAGCCTGCCTGGTGGCCGGATTCAGGATTATGTTATAGGGAGAGATGTCCTTATGGATGATCGAACACTCGTGAATGGCCAGGAGTTGCCGGGTGATTTCCAGCGCGTATTCAAAGAAAAATGATACACCAAACTGTCCGTTCTCAATGAACGACTTTAACGTAGACCCCGGCAGGTAGGTACGTACCAAAGCCGGCTTGGTCTGAATGTGTTCAATGGCCAGGGCCTTTCCCGGCAGATTTTCCTGGTACAGGAGGTTGTATTCGTTGTAAATCCCGGAATAATCGCTTCCTTTTGGAATTTTTATGATTACCTCTTCCTCAGTATCTTCAAGATAGCCTTTGTACACGGAAGTAGATTCCGTGTCATAAATCAAATCACTTTGTACTAACTGGGTCATGCTGAGCCTGACTAAAATGGGGGTATACGTACTTTTTAAAAAAAGGCTCTATCAATTTTCGATCGGGCAGACCGGCAATAACTTGCTGATAGTCCTGCTTTACATCTACCTGGTAGGTCATCGTGGATGGCTGGGGATTGGCCAGCCAGGCCGAATGAAGCGTGAAGCAGAAGTTGACCTCGGGATGAAACATTTTGCAAATAGGGCCCTTTGCAATATTTTCTGCGTTAAATATCCAAAATTCTCCCCTTCGTTGCAAGGAGTCACCCACCTTATGGGCAACTTGTACGCTGCATACGAGGTAGCCGTCCAACCCTTTCTCGATCCCCGGCGTCGGTACTTTTTTGGGTACGAATTGCACACTCCGCAGGTAGTCGTCCGGATTTGACTGGAAGTAGCCCGTCTTGTTGGAGGTCATAGTTTTGGTATTCAGGTAGTTGAGGCTGGAAGGGACTCCCCGTCGGGTAATCTCCTTTACCTGCTGATACGGTACCTTCCGGTTGGGGTACTTCTCGTACAAATCCTCGATAAATTGGGTGAGCATCCGGGCTTCCAGTCCGCCCGAAACAAACCAGAGATGCTCAATGGCGTCGACGGTTTCTTCCGCCGCAATGATGTCGCGGTAGGTATACAGGCCGATAGTCCAGGTATTAAACCCAATAGTGCCGGACTGCGTGGTGTTGCCGGTCTCGGCCAAAACGGTAGATTGCTGGTCGAGCAGCCGGTTGTTATTGGCATCAATCTTCCATTTACCCAGCCGGCTGACGTCCATGGTGCCCAGCGAAAAAAGGCTGAGTACCTCCGGGTCAATGGCTTTGCCCGTAAAAGCAGACTCGTCGTAGGGGCGCACCCACTCGGCCACGCACATGGCGGCGTTGTGGATTCCATACATCGGGATCTGTCCGTCGGGATTTTCATAATCGCACGAGAAGTGGATGGTTTCGATGGGTAGGGGCTTGTCGAGCTTGTAGGCAATGGCCGACTTCTGGCCTGGCACCAGGTCTTTGCGCCGCACCAGGTAGCACTCCGTGTAGGGAAGCATGGTGGTAGAGAGTATTTTGCGAAGAAACCGTTCCAGTCCAAGGTGCTCCGGAAAAGGGTTGTTGACCAGTAACTCGGTTGAAAACTTGAAGGATGAATCCTGCAAAATGATGTAGTCGCGGGTCAGACCGGTCTGATGCATGCAGTTTTTGATTTCGAGCAGCTGTCCATGCTGATCTTCCAGCACCCAGGTATCCCAGGCCCCGCTCCCGTCAAAACGCATAAGGGTGACGGCGGTGCCCGCTGGTTTCTGTTCTTTATTTTTGTGCAAAATACCGTTGATTTCTGCTTTGACGGAGGCCAGCAGGTCTATCAGCGAGGCTCCCAAACGGCCAAGGAACCCAGGCCTCGGCGGGGGAACAGAGGCCAACTCTTCGTCAAGGTTGGAAAAGAACTGAACGACCCGCCCCCGGGCCGCTACCAGATTGGCGCTCTTTTCGTGCTTTTCCATTATCCCTAAGAGCTTCTCTTTAAATATGTCGTGGTTATGTTTCAGGTGGTGAATGGTTCGCTCGGCAATGATGACGGCCTTTTCCATCCGGGAATAGTTGACGCTGAACAGCTCTTTGGTGCGCGGGTCGTAGCAGGGGTGGGCCGTAGACTCGAACAGTTCAAAAGGCCACGGAACCCGGGCCGGGGTACCGGTCATCCATTCGGTGTTTTTGCCAATGACGGTTTTCAGTTCCAGCGATACGGGATCAAGTACGTAGGGGCGACCAATGTCGTAGGCTGCAATCAGCACGGGCGTATCGTTGCCAAATCGCGCCGGCGTTACGGCCGTATTGAGCGGATTGCGCGAGCCAAGTACCAGCGACATGCGCGCAATGCCGAAGTTCCTGAACCGGAGCCCCCCAAAATCTTCATGGCTTTCCTTTGTCTCCTCGCGGGTATGCCAGTCGGCGTAGTAGCAGGGCGTTTTCATGATCCGGGTCCGGATAGTCGGCGTAGAGGTCAGGTCCAGTTTCATGACCATCCCGTCTCCGCTCATGATGGCCGACCCGTACTCGTGATTGAACGAGCCGTCGGGCAGGTGTTCCGGGTAAGGCAGAC
>CATMVR010000473.1 GCA_950075905.1 uncultured Persicitalea sp.
AAGCCAACGCCATCGCGAACATTGAGTAATGGGGCCTCATCGGTTTCGTTCTGGGCAAAAAGCGGCGTAATAGAGAGCATCCCGAAGACAAGGATCAGAAATATCCTCGGGGATTTTTGGACTACTCTCCAAAAGCTTTTCATATTTCTCTCCATCTGGCCCATTATCCCTAAATCGATATCTGGTACTGCACTATCCATCCACTGCGCCGACCGCTGGCGCTGAGTTTGGCCGCGCCGGAAGCCTGGTACACGGGCCGGTTTTCATAGTTGAGGCTGAGCTTGGCGGTATGGCCTTTGATGAGCCAGTTTACCCCCACATTATACAGATTCATAGCGTCGGTGAGGCGGTCGTAATTGGCACTCTGCCACGAAGCGTAGGGCTGCAGGGTACCCTGGCTGCCCAGCAGGTTGTCGGCGAGCTTGTACCCAACCTGCGCGTACACCACCGAGCCGGTGCCAAACATCGGATAGGCGTTGCCCTGCGTACCGCCTACGCCCGGCAGCGGCTGCGTGGTACCCGTGGCGGGGTTCATGAGGCCATTGTAGCGCAGGTAGCCCCGGCCGTAGTCGGTAGAGAAGTAGCCGAGGTACGACGATACCGCAGTACCTTTCTGTCGGTCCACCGGCATATCGAGGTAGGCCGCCACCGACCAGAGGTTCAGTTTGTTATATACCGTGTCGGCCCCGCTTCGATGCCAGGTGGCGTTTTTCTGGGTGATAAAGCCCGCTTCCAGATTCAGCACCTTGCGCTTGCCCAGGTAGGTACCCGTCATATAGCCGGGCGCGGAGTTGTCTTCTATGTCGAAAAAATTATAGATAAACAATCCCTGAAACTGCTTCTTGTGGTTGCGTTGGGCAAAGACGGCGTTGGCACCCAGTGCCGGAGGCGTACTGCCGCTGGTTTCGATGGGAAAAGGATCGGTCACGTCCAGGCGGTAGTTGAGCTTACCTACCTGTCCCCGGCTGTAAAAACTCAGCTTGCGCGAAAACTCGTCGGTCTGATCTACCGTAGCCTGGGCAAATACCGGCACGTCCATGGTCAGGATGCTGCCGATGCTGGGCTGGGAAAAACGCGACAGGCCGTTGACAATGGTGAGCCCTCCGCCGAAGCGCAGGAAGTTGGTACCTTTTCGATGCACTTCGTATTCGCCCAGGGCATCGTGAAAAAAGGCGGCTATCTTGCGGTTGCTGGGGGTACCGCTGCTATTATAGGCCGGAAAAGCATTGTTCCGGTTGAAGTTGTTCATCCCAAACTGCATGTACAAAAACACCCGGTCGGTAATTTGACCAAACATCTGTATACGCGTCCGGCGCAGGCCGATGTCGAAGGTTTCGGGGGCCGGATCACCCAGCGAGGTGGTGCCGGGGTTGCTTTCGTTGTAGCGCAGCCAGGTCTGATTCAGAAAGGTGGCTTTGAAATAGTGTGAACCCGACGCGTTGAGGTTGTAGCGCAGGTCGTTACGGGTGTTGGGATCTTCTTTTTTTGTCTCCTGGGCCAGAGCCGGAAAAGCCGCCAGGGAAGCTACTAAAAGGTACTTTTTCATGCGTTTTGTTGTACGGGTACTCCCTTCTGATTCGACGCCTTCTGACGTCCCGTCTGGTAAACGGTCGGTTAAAACTAAGATATTTTTTTTCAAAAGATGTTATTACGGGTTATATAAACACAAAACTCACCACCCACAAACCGGTTCCAGCCAGTCCTGACCAGGATCGATGGGCGAGCCGTCGGGTACGCTGTTGAGCTTAGTTGCTGCCAGGCCTTCCTTTTCCCCTTTTTCGAACTGTTCCATGCGCCTCAGGGCGTAAAAATAGTGCGCCCGGTGCTGCTCATCCACGCTGAACTGCTTCTGATCCATCCAGGTTTTGAGGTCATTGAGCTTGAAAAGCGCCATGGCCCGCGCGGCGGGAGACGCACTTTCCGAAGTCGCCAGCTCCATAATCTTCTGCACAATCATGCCTTCAGTCTGCCGCCGGATAGCCGCCTGATAGCTTTCTCGGGTAATGGTTTTATTCTTCCAGGTATCGTCAATCAGCGCGTCTACTACCTCTCCCAGGCCGGGCAGCGAAGTGTCCAGCGCCCGCTGCGCTTCCAGGCGGCTTGCCCGCTCGGGATGCAGTACAAAATCCAATACCAACTGGGTGGCTGCCTCAGCCGGGGCCAGCGGGTCGAAAGTCAGGCCGGTACGGCCCGAAAACAACTCGCGCGGGTTGCCATCATAGCCAAACGGACGCGGGGGCAATAGCTTGATGATGGAGCGGGGCAAAGCCAGCACATCCGGCTTGATGGACGCCAGTACCGTACGCAGCGCGCGGCGCTGCTCGCCGCCCTCTACGGGCTGCACGGCCGTTTGTCCGTCGCCCCGCAGGGCGTAAGTATAGTCCAGCCCACCAATGACTTTGGCCGCGGCTTCTACCTGGTAGCGGTGAAACAAATACATCGGCACCAGCACTTCCTGCAGGGTAGCAATGGGCATACCTACGGGAATCTTCTTTTCCGAAAACTGGTTCAGGGCAATCTTGCGCACCTTCATCACGCGTTCCAGCTCGTCCACGGCACTTTTACCGCCATCCCAGAGGTGGGTTTTGGAGTGCGAGCTACCGGCCGGCCGGGCATCCTGATCGGTCAGAAAGCCCTGTCCGGTTTTGAGGTAGTCGGTAATGATTTTATCCAGCGAATCCTTTTCACTAACCCCTTCGGGATATTCACGGTAAGCGTAGTTGATCGCAATCTTGTCCCACTCGCCGATGCCCGTAGCGTAGGCGTTGGAGAGGTCGAGCGTGGTATCGTTCACGATTTCTACGTGTGGGTGCGGGTAGTCCATCACCGAAGCGCGCTCTACGGTACTGGCAATGTAGTTGTGCGGGAGGCCCAGCGTATGGCCTATCTCATGCGCCGATAACTGCCGCAGCCGCGCCAGCGAAAGGGCCATCATCTCGTCCGAGACGGGCTTACCCTCCTCATACTTGGCCACGAGTCCCTGCGCAATCAGGAAATCCTGCCGTACGCGCAGCGAGCCGAGCGTCACCTTTCCTTTCAGGATCTCGCCCGTGCGGGGGTCGGAGATACTGCCGCCGTACGACCACCCCCGCGTGGAGCGGTGTACCCACTGAATCAGGTTGTAGCGGATATCCATCGGGTCGGCGTCCGGGGGCAACAGCTTCACCTGGAAAGCATTGATATAGCCCGCCGCCTCGAAGGCCTCATTCCACCAGGCACCGCCTTCCATCAGGGCCGTGCGGATGGGCTCCGGCGCACCGGGGTCCATGTAGTAGATGATGGGTTCCACGGCTTCGCTCATGGCCGCCGTCGGGTCTTTCTTTTGCAGGCGGTGCCGCGAGATATACCGCTTAATCAGCGGATCGCCGACGGGTGAGGCGTAGTCAAAAAACTCAATGCCGTTCACACCCGAGCGCGGGTCGAAGGCGCGAGTCTGGTAGTTGGCATCCGGCAGTTCCACGAAGGAGTGGTGCTGGTGCATGGTCACGGCCGTGGGCGTAGGCACCACCGAGCGCAGGTACCCGCCGGGGTTGTCGCCGGTGAGGGTAATAATGGTTTCGAATTCGGTGTTTTGGGGGAAGTTTTTGGTACGGTCCAGGTACATGGCCGAGCGCGAGGCATCGAGCCGGTAACTGCCCTGCCGGCTGCGGCTGATGGCCTGCACGGCCCCGGCGGCATCCTGCATCAAAAAGGGCGTAAGGTCTACGAGCACGCGCCCGTCGGTTTCGGCGGCTATGTCAAAGCCCCAGTGAATCGACTTCGCAAAGGATTCCTCCACTGCTTTTACTTCCAGGGGGTCGTTGCTCAGGGCGCGGTACATGTAGTTGGGCTCCACCATCATAATCTTGGGGCCGCTCCGCTGAAACTTCACGATATGCTCGGCCCCCAGACGCCCCCGGTCCAGGCCAATATCGTTGGAGCCAACGCCCTGCGCCAGTGTAGGGTAGTACAGCAATTCCGTATCCAGGCGGCTGATTTCGAGCCATATTTTGCCTTTTTTGGCATCCCAGTAGAAGGGCATAAAGCCTTCCTGCTTTTCCATGTCTTTGGTGAAGGTTTCGATGGTGGGCGTTTGGGCTATTGAGTACAGGCTCGTCAGCAGGACGGACAATAGCGTATAGACGTGTTTTTGCATACAGACTGAGTTAGGCTGGGTTGAGGGGTTGAATATAGTCCAAAATGCCGAAACTCGCCAATGTGGGGTTACAGGCGGGGGCGGTTTGTGGGTTTTGTGGTAGGAAATGTTGGGATTGTGTAAAGAAACGAGACTAACCAAACACACCGCCTAAACCTCGGTTTTCTAAACTTGATCAGCTCCTACACTGCATTTATTGACCACAAACTACTCCATTACCCCCCCAAGCCAGTTAATTTGGACCACTCCTTCGTGTAATCTGAAAAAGTAAGTATCTGACCCGTTACTTTTTAGTATTGTGACAATTGCGGCGTTATTTTTAACATAGATTGGAAAGGCAAACACTTGCTTTACCTCATTTGGGCTTGCTTCATCAATGAGACAATTGAATATTTTATCCGGTGACTCAAAAATCTTCCTTATATCTGTGTGCCGGGTAAAAAAACCTACGGTTGATTTATTCAGCCTCATACCATGCGAATATCCTGTAAATTCATGTTCTAACCCTGGATTATAAGTAGACTTGTTGCATAGCTATAAATCAGTTGCTTATGTAAAAATTTGATAGGCCAGCACATACTTCGAGAATATCATC
>CATMVR010000474.1 GCA_950075905.1 uncultured Persicitalea sp.
ATTGGTACTTATATTGGAAAATACATTTTACAATTTATACCACAAGAACGGTTCAAACAGACCTCTTTAGTTTTAATCTTACTTATAGGAGTTGTAATGATTATACAAATTGCTATAAACTAAAAAAAGTGTTGAACTACTTCAACACTTTTGCAATTTAGGGTGAAAGACGGGTCTCGAACCCGCGACCTTCGGAACCACAATCCGACGCTCTAACCGGCTGAGCTACAATCTCCGTTTTGGAGTGGCAAAATTATAAAAAGGTTTGCAGCTTGCAAAGTTCTTTGACAGATTTTTTTACAAGTTGCAAACCCTTTTTAAACTATCTGATTATCAGCTGTTTTTAGCTGAGGTATAGTTGGCGTTAGCAGCATTCCAATCCACTACGTTCCAGTAAGCGTCCACATAGTCGGGGCGTTTGTTCTGATATTTGAGGTAGTAGGCATGCTCCCACACATCAAGGCCAATGATCGGCGTGCCTTTGGCTTCCGCCAGATCCATCAAAGGATTGTCCTGATTGGGCGTGGAGGTAACGGCCAGGTCACCGCTCTCGGTGACGATAAGCCAGGCCCATCCCGACCCAAAGCGGCCGCCAGCGGCTTTCTTAAACTCATCCTTAAAGGCATCGAACGATCCAAACTTGGCGTCGATAGCCCGGCCAAGCTCGCCGGTAGGTGTGCCGCCGCCGTTGCCGGAGAGTGTCTTCCAGAAAAAGGCGTGGTTCCAGTGGCCGCCGCCATTGTTGCGCACGGCGGTGGGCAGAGAGCTTACTTTTGACATAAGTTCTTCGATGCTTTTGCCCTCCATGTCGGTGCCGTTTACGGCCGAGTTGAGGTTATTGACATACGCCTGATGGTGACGATCGTGGTGAATTTCCATGGTCATCGCGTCAATGTGCGGTTCCAGGGCGTCGTTAGCGTAGGGTAAGGGGTCTAAGGTAAATGCCATTTTGGTTTAGTTTTATGTGGTTCAAAAAAATAATAATGCTGCTTCTTCTAACAGAAGATTTTAAATTTATGTTCTTAGCCGTCTAAAAAAAGTAAGAAGCAGGTCCTGCGCCTCATCGGCTAAAACCCCGGTTCTAAGTTGAGTTTTGGGATGGAGCAATTCTTTTCCGAAGCGGGAAAACCCTCGCTTCTCATCTTTGGCTCCAAAGACGACGGCTGCTGGTTGAGCCCAAAAAAGCGCGCCAGCGCACATCACGCAGGGTTCAAGGGTCACGTATAGGGTACAATGATGGAGGTACTTGGCCCCCAGGTACTCCGAGGCAGCCGTGAGGGCAATGATCTCGGCGTGGGCTGTCACGTCATTCAGGCGCTCAGTTTGATTGTACCCTTTGCCGATAATACGCTGCTGGCATACCACCACCGCCCCAACGGGGATTTCGCCCGCCCCGGCGGCCTGTTGGGCCAGTTCGAGGGCCTGAGCCATGTAGTACTCGTCAGAAAATAGCCTCATGCTTGTAGCTTGTATAAAAAAAGCGAGAGATAGGAAGGCCCGTCTCTCGCTTTGTGTATGCAGGAATTTTCCCGTCTTAATCCAGTTTCAGAATCCGGCGTACTTCGGTGCGGGCACCGTTGTCAATCCGCAGGAAGTAAATGCCCGCAGGCTGTGCAGTAAAGTCTACGTCTGTCCGGGAGCTGCGTACTTTACTGGTCAGTACGGCCCGGCCGTTGGTGTCAAAGATCCGGAGGGTAGCTTCTCCACCCGCGAGGGGGGCTTTGATTTCCACCACGCAGATAGTTTGTACCGGGCTGGGGTACACCGTCAGCCAGTCGGCGGCGGGCAGTGTAGGTTCGTTGCCCAGAATGGGGTCTACCTGAATCCGGGCGTTTCCGCTCACCCTTCCCAGTCCGCACTGATTGCTGAGCGAGGTGATGGTGTAGGTGGTAGTTACGGCGGGTTTGACCGGAATGGCCAACGGAGTTACGCTGGTAGTAATCACCGAGTCGCGGCTGCCATTGTTGAAGGTGAAAGTCCACGGACCAGCGCCGGTAAAGGCCACATTCACCGTGGCCGACTCACCGATGAGAATGGTGGTAGTACCCGAAATGGTGGCGGTGGGGAGCGGCTGTACGGTGACATTTACCGGGCTAACGCTGCCTTTGATCGTAAACTGGGGGCTCTCGCCTACTATCCTTACGAAGTAGTTGCCTCCCCGGGTGGTATCAGGAACCGTGGCTATTATCTCGCTGCCATTCCGTACGCTGGGAATGCTGCGGAAGCCAGCGTCGGTGTTGGTCAGCGAAAGCTGGACATTGAACTTGTTTTCCGGCACGAAAGTACCCGAAGCCTGGAACGGGATAGTGAACGATCTGCCCGCGCACAGGCTGGCAATAGTGGGGTTTCCGGTGCTGATGGTTGGCACCAGTACCGTAACGATAGCGCTACCGTTGGGGATACCCTTGCCGCAGGAGTTGGAGACTTCCGTCACCACATAGGTAGTGGTACGCTCGGGGGAGACGGTAATTCTCACGGGGTTTTGCGTGACGCCTTTGTCCGACAGGTTGTTGGAAAGTACGTAGTCCCAGGGGCCGTCGCCGGTAAAGGCAATAGAAATCTGGGCTGATTGTCCCAACGCAACGGATACGTCGCCGGAAATCGTGGCCGAAGGTAGCGGCTTGATGCGAACGTCAATTTTTTCCTTGGGGCTTTCGCAGCCGTTGACAGTCTGTGTGACACCATAGGAGGAAGATACCGTATTGGAGGGGATGGGCGCTCCGCCGATGGGGTTATTGGAGGCATCGTACCATTTTAGGCTGGTACCCGTAGCGGTCAGGGCAGCAGAAGGGCTACCCTGGCAGATTTCGATGGGGCTGGTAGCCGTGGGGGCCGCTGGCACGCCATTGACCTCTACGGTGATCGTAGTCCTTGCGCTTTCACAGCCCGTGGAGGTCTCTTGCGAAACTCTGTACGTTTGAGTGCCGGTGGCAGCCGTGGATGGGGTAGGAGCTCCCGGAAGCGGGTTATTGCTACCGTCGTACCATTTCAAGGTATTTCCGCCGGCGGCCGTGGCGCTGAGCTGAGTGGCTGTCGCATTTTGGCAGTAGCTGAAAGAGGTTTGGGCAACCGCCGGTGCCACGGGTGTTTGCTGAATCGTCAGCGTGGTAGCACTAGCCGAGCCGTTTACCTGAGGATTGCTCGAAACTACCCGAACCTGGTAGCCGCTTCCGTTCGTAAGGTTGTTGGGAATGGTTACTACCAACGGACTGCCTGTACCCGAGGGGGCAAGCGTTACGGGAGAGGCAAAACCACCTGCACTATTGGAAAGCTCCACACTGAATACATTGCCTGTACCGAATGTACCCGTAGTAGTAAAAGACACCGAAAGGCTGGATGAACCACATATCTGCGTCACGGGCAGTGCTCCAGTGGTTATTGACTGAGCTTTAGACTCACTTATCCACCCTAGTCCGATCAGCCCCGCTATGAGAAAGTGAGTAAAACGTCTACATTGCATAGAGTACAGGTTTATGAAGTTTTGATAATATAAAGGTCGAAATGTGCCGATAAAGTTAGCTATTATTTTTATAACGAAAGTAAGAAAGGCGGCCCCATGATGAGGGGCCGCCTTTCTTGCGTTGATAATCACTAAACAGGAGCTTTTTCGGTAAGGAAACAGAACCTAGGATTGAATGAGGGCGTCGTAGATAATATCGTGTATTTTGCGACGGGTCCGGTGGGTACTGATACCTCTGTTTTCCGGGTCGGGATGGATGCGGTTTGAGAGAAACACAAAGACCAAATCTTCGTCAGGATCGGCCCATACCACGGCTCCGGTAAAGCCGGTATGGCCAAACGAGTTGGACGACGCCCGGTCAGACACGTATACGCTGTTGCCCGATGCCGGCACCTTATCCCACCCTAGTCCGCGGTGGCTGCCTTCGTCGCTCAGCCGGGTAAAGGTGGGCACGGTGGCGCTTTGAAAAAACTCCTTCCCCCCGTACTTACCTTTCCAGAGGTTCATCTGCATCAGCATGGCCAGATCGGTAGCCGTGCCAAACAACCCGGCATGGCCCGACACCCCACCCACAATGGCCGCCATCTGATCGTGAACAGTACCCTGTATCAGCTGACTTCTGAACCGGTAGTCCTGCTCAGTAGGAGCAATCTGCCCGGCGGGAAACCGACGTAGCGGATTGAACCCCAGCGAAGAGAGCCCCATGGGTTCGTAGAAAGTCTTGTATGCAAAAATATCCAGCGGCTGACCCGTCAGGCGCTCGACGATCTTCTGCAACGTGAGGAACCCCAGGTCGCTGTAGATGTAGCTGTAACGTCCGCTCCGGTCGCGGCGGTTGGTAAGCGGTGACTCGACGACCCACTTCCAGACTGAATCGCGCAGGGCGGCTTTGGCAAAAAGCTTGGGAGCCACCTGCAGATAATAAGTGCTATCCTGCACCGAGCTGTAATACTCCGGCAGCAGGCCTCCGCCTCCGGTCATGGTTTGGGCCCACAGTTTGGGATAAAACGATACCAGCCCTGCCCGGTGGAGCAGCAGGTCGCGTACCGTAAAATTCTGCTTGTTGGTCCCTTTCAGTTCGGGCAGGTAAACCGAGGCTTTCTGATCAAGATCCAGCTTTTTACGATCGTACAGCCACATGATAGACTGTAGCGTAGCGGAAACCTTCGTGACGGAAGCCAGGTCGTAGATGGTTTCGGGGGTGACGCGCTCGCCACCGCGGTAGTTTAGAGTACCAAAGCCTTTGGAATAAACTATTTTG
>CATMVR010000475.1 GCA_950075905.1 uncultured Persicitalea sp.
GGTAGGTGAATTCCATCGGCGATGATTTCTACGTCCATCTCGTCGAGCAAAAAGGCGCTCTCTACGGCCCCGGCGTAGCGAAAGGCGTTGCGGCGCGTGACTCCCAGCATGGCCGAGTACAGGTGCGTCATGAGGCTGTACCCGTTTTCGGCGGCCAGGACTACATCCTCGTGAATAGCCTCGGTATGCGCCACGGCGGCCAGAATGTTTTTTTCGCGCAGCCGACGGCCAAATGCCAGCGCGCCGGGTAGTTCGGGCGCAGCTGACCAGCGTGTTATAGAATTCGAATGGGCCAGGATGGCCTCGTACTCGGCCGGATCGGGATCACGGATGTAGCGCGGGTCCTGCGCGCCGCGCTGGCTCTGGGCAAAGTAGGGGCCTTCCAGGTGCATGCCCAGAAACTGCGCCCCGGCGTTATTTTTTCGGTTAGCTTCTTCGTAGTTATCCAGCGTTTTGTACAGGGCGGCGGTTTCGCTCGTCAGGGTAGTGGGTACCATCGCCGTGGTACCGTAGCGGGCGTGGGTTTCGGCAATGCGCAGGAAAGCATCCACGCTGCCATCCATAAAATCATGGCCGCCGCCGCCGTGGATATGCAGGTCAATGAAGCCGGGGACTACGTACCGGCCGGCGGCATCGAGTACCTCGGCTTCCGCTACCTCAATGTCTCTTTCCGAAATATCGGCTATCCGTCCGTCAATCACCAGCAGGGTACCGTTCCGAATCTGGCGGTGCGGGGTGAGGAGGGTGCCGTTTATAATCTTAATGGGTTTTGACATTCTGTTGGATTACTGGTTAGAAAGCAACGAAGCCGAGGCTTCGTCGAGGTACAGGGTGCAGTCAGGATGCGTGTGCAGAATCCCGGCCGGGTGAAGATTGCTGATGGGTTTTTCGATACAGTCCTTCACCGCCTGAGCTTTGCGCTCGTCGGGTACGGAGCATACGATGGATTTTGACTTAAGAATCTGCCGGATCGACATGCTGATGGCCTGCTTGGGCACATCGTCCATGGTCGGAAACCAGCCTTCGCCAAACTGCTGCCGACGGCAGGCTTCATCCAGTTCTACTACGATATAAGGTTGTTCGGTGTCAAAATCAGCCGGAGGATCGTTGAAGGCCAGGTGGCCGTTTTCGCCAATACCCACCTGTGCCATGTCGATCGGGTGTTCCTTGATGATTGCTCCCAGCCGCGCGCATTCCTCCTCGGGGTCAGCTTCTCCGTCGATCAGGTAATAGGCTTTCAGGGTGGGTACTTTATCAATAAAGCGCTCTTTGAGGTACTTCCGGAAACTCGCCGGGGCGGTGATGGGTAGCCCGATGTACTCGTCGAGGTGGAACATCACGACTTTGCCCCAATCAATATCGGTATGCGATAGCAGCTGTTGCAAGGTTTCGAACTGACTCGTGCCGGTAGCCAGTATGATGTTGGCTTGTCCTTTTTCGGCAATAGCTTTTTTGATAATGGAGGCCGCAGTGTCGCCGGATTTTTGGCCAAGTTCTTTGTTGTCTTTGGAGATGATTGGGTTGAAGGACATTCGGTAGTTGTAAAGTTTTGAATTTGTTTTTTAACCACAGAGTTACACAGAGCGGTACGCTGCCCGTTTTAATTTCAGAGTTTAAAAGAGTGCAATTGATTCATTGTCTGCCATGTTGCGAAATACAATTCAGCATGGCACGGCCACCCCGCAGCATTCAGAATTTAAGAAAAGCTCCACTTTCGCACCAGATGCCCATAAAAAGCATAGTATACTAAGTAAGCATAGCACGGAATCAGTACCCAGTAAGCTGCCTTAACATTGTACAGGTCGGCGAAGTAGCCGTACACCAGGGGCATCAGCGCGTTTCCGCATAGCCCCATGATCAGGATGGAAGCACCTAGCTTGGTGAAGCGACCGAGGCCGTCCAGCGCCAGTGGCCAGATGCCGGCCCACACCAGCGAATTGGCCAGTCCGAGCAGTACAATGAACCAGATAGAAATATCGGCCCGGTGCCCAAGGAAGGTCACCTCGCCGCTGGTATAAATGATCATCAGCGTGAATACGGTACCTAGCAAAGTACAAATTCGTAGGGCATTCACCTGCCGGATTACCGTAGGGATCAGCGCGATACCGAGCAAGTACCCGCAGATAGTCAGGAACAACGTGTAGGAAGGAAATACCTTCGCTTCCAGCAGGTCGATACCCATGGAATTGGCGTAGGCAATGATGGTATCAATCGCAATCACCTGCGTACCGACGTGCAGGAAAATGGCCACGGCACCGAGAATCAGGTGCGGAAATTTGAAAATACTGTTCTTACCCGCGTTTGCCTGCGCCAGTTCGGGACTCTCCTGCTCGGTATTGATTTCCGGCAGAGGCGAGTAGTATACAAGGATTCCCAGGATGAAAAGGATGGTACCTACCGTAGCATAAGGTACGATCACCCGGCGGATCAGCTCATCCAGGGCGGCTCCCCGGGCTGCGTCGCTCATGGTAGATAGCTGCGCGAAGAGATCGGTATCGGTAGGACGAAGGATCACCGCCGCAAACAGCAACGGGGCTAATATGCCCGCGGCCTTGTTGCAGATACCCATGATGCTGATCCGTTGCGCGGCCCGCTCCTTGGGGCCCAGAATGGTAATGTACGGATTGGCTGCCGTTTGCAGAATGGCCAGCCCGACGCCAATCATGAATAACCCCAGCAGAAATACTTCGTACGTACGCGTATAAGCGGCTGGTACAAAAATAAACGCCCCCAGCGCCATGGACCAGAAGCCTACCATCATGCCTTTCTTGAACCCGGCGGCTTTGAGCAGGAACGAAGCCGGGACGGACATCACAAAGTAGGAAATGTAAAAGGCAAAGGCCACCAGGTACGACTGGAAACTGGTCAGTTCGCAGGCTATTTTGAAGTAAGGAATCAGGATAGCATTGACCCACGACACAAAGCCGAATATAAAAAAGAGGACGCCGATGATCAGGATCGAGATGACGGTGTCGCGCTTGCTGAGCGAACTGACATCTACTTTTTCATTCGTTCGGATACGATCCGGCCGGCGGGCAGTTTCCGTGGTGACAGGCGTGTTTTTCATTAATAGGTTTTTAGGGGTTAGGTTAATAGGAGTTAGCACAGCTGGCACGGCTGGTTTGCGTTTTAAACGGGGACGCCTAGTTGCGAACCAGTGGAGGCGCGCGTTTTAAACGCGCATCTCGGAAGTTCGCGTTACAAACGCAAACCAGCGCTAAAAAGCCGACTGCCGATAGCCATTTACACCGTTGGTGTCCAGCCTTTCTCATACTCCCGTTTCCAGTACTTCATAGCCTCCGGGTTATTTTTGATATGCCCGTTGCTGGGGTCGATGTCCAGCGAACCGCCAGAACGCAGGGCAATGTTGCCTAGCTGGCACAGCAGCGTACTCTGATGTCCACCCACAATGTCGGATTTCTGTTCGGTACCTTTGGTGATACCATCGTAGAAATTCTGGAAGTGAAAAGCGTCCAGGGCCTGCGAAGGATTCATCTTATTGCGGGGGTCAATGGTCAGATCATTTTTTACGTCCTTTACCAGCTTATTTTCCAGATCAAACACCTTATAGGAATTGCCGCTTTCGATCAGAATGGAGCCCTTATCGCCGTAGAAGATCACCCCTACGCTATTGCCCTCAATGCTACGGCCATTGCAGCTACGGCCTTCCCAGGTCAGGGCGGTGTTGTTGGGAAACTCCATCGAAATTACCTGCGTATCGGGCGTTTCCCAGTCGTCCTGGTAGCGGTAGCGGCCACCTACGGAGGTGACTTTGGTTGGATACTCCACCCCCAGTCCCCAGCGCATGAGGTCTACCATGTGCGTGCCGTTGTTGAGGGCCTCGCCGGTACCCCAGTGCCAGAACCAGTGCCAGTTGTAGTGAATCAGGTTGTCCTGATAGGGCCGGCGTGGCGCGGGCCCCTGCCATAGGTCATAGTTGAGCCAGTCGGGTACGGCTACCTTTTTGCCATTACCGATGGACGCGCGGTTGTTGGTATACCAGCCTTTCACAAAGTAGGGCCGGCCAATGGTACCTCCCTGTACCTCGGCAATGCCTGCGGCCACATTGGGCCACGAGCGGCGCTGATTGCCCATCTGGATTACATTCTTGTATTTTTTGGCTGCGGCCACCAGCAACTCACCTTCGTGCGGATTGTGGCTGCACGGTTTTTCGAGGTACACATGCTTACCCGCCTTGGAGGCCAGAATGGCCGCCGGGGCGTGCCAGTGGTCGGGGGCGGCTACGATGAGCGCATCCAGGTCTTTATTTTCCAGGGCTTTGCGGAAATCCTGCACATCGGCGGGACGGCGGCCCTGCAAGCCATTGACGGTCTCGATGCACTTAGTGGCGGCCCGGGAGTCCACATCCGAGATGGTGACTACTTCAAAATTGGGCTGAATGGCGTAGTTGGATGCCAGTGCAAGGCCGCGGCTATTGACGCCCATAACGCCTACCTGCACCCGCTCGTTGGCACCACGGATTCGGGCGTAGCTTTGGGGGCTGAATCCCGGCAGCATACCGCCCAGAGAAAGAGCAGCCGTGCCAGTAATGGTTTTCTTTATAAAATCGCGACGTGATTCGGATGAAGTTTTCATGTAGTGTTCAAAAACAAAATGAGTTAATAAATAAGGTTAACGTTTGGCGGCTTTTTGCATCACGCTCGCCAGGGTGACGGAGGCCCCACCCTGCCGTTTGCTTTCGTCGGCGG
>CATMVR010000476.1 GCA_950075905.1 uncultured Persicitalea sp.
TGTTGTGATTCACAAAAATAACATGGAGGTATCTTTTTTGGGCCAGCCCCTAAAAATTCGGGATGACTCATGTTTTTATAGGTAGAAAAGCAGGTAACCGGCTTTTTTTACAAAAATCCTTCTTATGAAGCCACTCGCCGGACTCCTTTTCTGCCTTTGCCTATCTGCCGCTACCCTGGCCCAAACCCCGCCGTCCACGAAGCCGAACGCGGCCCGCCGAGCGTCGGACCGCCGAGCGTCGGACCGGCCCAACATCATCTACATCATGGCCGACGACCTGGGGTACTTTGATCTGGGCAGCTACGGTAATCCCTACAACGAAACCCCGCACCTCGATTCGCTGGCCCGGCACGGGTTGCGCTTCACGCAGGCCTACTCAGCCAGCCCGGTCTGTTCGCCCTCGCGGGCGGCCATCCTGACGGGCCGCCACCCGGCGCGGTACGGGCTTACCAACTTTATTGCCGGCAACCGTACCGATGATACCTCACCCGTGAACCCCGCACCCTGGAATCCCTTCCTACCGGCCTCCGCTACCACGATTGCTGAGTGGATCAGGCCGCTGGGCTATACCACCGGTATGGTAGGCAAGTGGCACCTGGGCAATGCCGACAGCCTGGCCCCCTGGAATCAGGGGTTCGATTACAGCCGCATGATTGGCAAAAACGGGCTGGACTACTACAACTACTCCATCTTCGAGGATAGCTACAAAAAGGAATTCAAGGACGACGGTACCCACTACCTCACCGACAAGCTCACCGACTACGCGGTGGAGTTTGTGGAGAAAAACGCCACCAAGCCAGGCGTGGCCCGGCCCTTTTTTCTCTACCTGACCTACTCGGCCCCGCACGTGTTCATTGTGCCTCGGGGTGATAAGTTGAAGAAGTACTTTCTGAAATACGAAAAGTTTGAGGGCAAGTACAACCCCAACTACGGAGCCATGATGGAAAGTCTGGACGAAGGAGTAGGACGCCTTATGGCTACCCTGCGCGAGAAAGGATTGCTGGAAAACACCCTGGTGATTTTCACCTCCGACAACGGCGGCGTGGGTTTGCCGGAGCTTGGCCCTATCCCGACCAACATGGAGCCGCTGCGCAAGTGGAAGGGCCACGTGTACGAGGGTGGCATCCGGATTCCGGCCATTATGTTCTGGAAAGGGAAAATTGCCCCCGGCCAAACGAGCGAGCAGTATTTCAGCAACGTAGACTACTTCGCCACGTTCAGCGAGCTGTTAAAGCACCCCCTGCCGAAAGAGGTGACAGACAGCCGCAGCATTCTGCCCAATATTCTGAACCCCCAAAAACTCCTGCCCGATCAGCCCGCCTACTGGCACTACCCGCATTTCAGTAACCAACTGGGCCGCCCCGCCGGTGCCATGCGCCTGGGCGACTACAAGCTCACCGAAAGCTACGAAACCGGCGAAATGAAGCTGTATAATCTGAAAGACGACGTGAGTGAAAGCAAAGACCTGGCCTCCGCTATGCCCAAGAAGAAGCAGGAAATGGCGGCGCAGTTCAAGGCCTGGCAGCAGGCGGTGAAGGCTAATATGCCGGTGCGGAAGTGAGGGGGATCTGCATATTGCCACTTTCGATGAAAATACCAGCCAAGATACCAGTCAAAGCGGGTCAAGCCACAATTAAGCGTACATTTGAAGAAAAATCTGAACCTATGAAATTGACCCAACGCCTCTCCATCTACTTATTTGTTTTCCTTTTTACGACCGGAAACATTGTTTCGCAATCAGTCGGCCAAACGATTGGGGGCATATCGGTGGAACGCCTAAAAAATTACGAAAGCTACATAAACAAGGCTGTTCAGGAGGGCGAGATACCGGGAGCCGTTTCCATGATCGTCAGAAATGGACAGGTAGTCCACCACAAGGCCTTTGGCAGCAGTAATGTAACAGACAAAACGCCCATGACTACGGAGAGTCTTTTTTACATTCAATCCATGACCAAACCCATTATCACGGTAGCGTTCATGATGCTGTACGAAGAGGGACATTTCCTGCTGACGGACCCTGTCTCTAAATATATCCCTGCCTTCAAAGATCTGAAAGTAGCCAAAGATATAAGCAAGGGAAAAGACGGTGAAACCGTCCCGATGAAAAAGGAGATAACGATTGCCAACCTATTGAGCCACTCGGCTGGGTTGTCGCATGGCTTGGGCGGGAGTACCCTTGACCGTGATTATGCCAAAGCGATGTATCTGCAACCACACGCTACCATAGCCGACCGCATGAATGCTATGCTTACCTTACCGCTTATGGGGCAGCCGGGAGAGCAGTGGTACTACTCTGCGGCACCGGATGTACTTTCGGTTTTGATCGAGAAATTCTCAGGTATGAGTACCGATGACTTCCTTAAAAAACGCATTTATGAGCCCCTGGACATGAAGCATACGGGCTATACTATTCCTGCTAAGGAGCAGCCGAAGGTAGTGGCTGTTCACACTAAAAATAAGGACGGGGTATTGCAGTACAGCCCTAATCAACCCAAAATGGAGGGTGTCACGGTATGGAGCGGCGTAAACGGCCTGTACACAACGGCGGCTGATTATATGACTTTCTGCCGGATGTTACTGAATAAAGGAGAATGGAAAGGCAAAAGGCTATTAAGTAGAAAAACCGTTGAATTGATGACCCAAAACCATGTTGGGGACCTATACAATGGGGCCGGAGAAGGCTTCGGCCTGGGCTTTGCGGTTGTTGAAAACGTAGCCAAAACCAGGCAACTGGGTTCAGAGGGTATTTTTTATTGGAGCGGGGCCAACAACACCCACTTTTTTATCGACCCCAAAGAGAACCTGGTCGCTATTTTTATGACCCAACTGGCGCCCTTCTCAAACTACTACCATACCAAGCTTCGCCAGCATGTGTTACAAGCTATTGTGGATTGAAAAAATGGGGTATACTCTCGTCTTTGACCTGATACAGAGTTAAGTACTACTTCCTTTTCTCCCGTTTCCGAAACGCATACACCAGCCCGAAGCAGGAAATGGCGGCGCAGTTTAAGGCCTGGCAGCAGGCGGTGAAGGCCAATATGCCGGTGCGGAAGTGAGGGGGTATGTCTACCGCCGCCCTCAAATCGCCCCAACGACGTAGCTAATGCGTAGAGTGATCATTTCTGATACGAGGCCAGTCATGGGCCACACTATGATCTCATCCGGTATAGGAAAACATGCGGGAATGCCCGTTGCTGATACCTACACCAACAAAGATGGCCATTACAGATTTGTAATTGATGTTCCCAAAGGATACAGTAGAGTAATTGTTGGAGTTGGTTTCAATGCAGGGAAAACCGATGAAAATGGATCGAAAGCACCCTATGGCACCATACCTGTGGAGACAGTGGCTACTTATGACTTTGAGTTGCACTTGAAGTCGCGTAAATAATTTCAAAAACGACACTCAAAATTTGTATATTTGAAAAAAAAGCAGGCAAACATGCTGAACTACCGCGACCATATTGCCTCCGATTACCAGATCATGTTGGGCAAGCCTGTCATTAAAGGTACCCGCATCACGGTGGAACTGATCTTGCGAAAACTGGCGGAAGGAGCCACTCCACAAGATCTCATCGTCATGTACCCACATATTACTGGCAATGATATAAGTGCCGTACTTCTGTATGCCGCCGAGGTGCTTGCCAACGAGGAACTCATAGATTCTGCCGCATGATTCTGGCTGATGAGAACATTGATCATCGGCTTATTGCTGCTATTCGGGAAATAGGCATTGACGTATATTCTATCTATGAGCTGAATCGTGGCCTAAAAGATGAATCCATTCTTAATTTTTCCCGAGACCCTCCCCGGATCATTTTAACGGAAGACAAAGATTTTGGTGAATGGATCTTCGCTCATCGTGTTGAGGGTATAAGTGTACTCTTTTTGCGCTATCATTTCAGTGAAACGGAGCTAATCAAACAATCCCTGATCAAACTACTTTCGGAACGAAAGGAGGCTCTGAAAGGGCACTTTACCACTTTGACCGTAAAAAAAATAAGGATACGAAAAATTTAGCTCTTCCAAGTGTCATGACTTCCTCACTTTAATCAGCTCGCCCCTGCTGCTATTGCTGGAGCCTCAGATGCTATCGTTGGTGATAACTCCAATGAGTTAGCTTCTACTCCACTACCTTCTTCTCCCGCTTCCGAAACGCATACACCAGCCCGAAGTGGCTTTTCAGTACGCCGCTGGCAAAATCATCCTTCACGTAGGGGTTGAGTTCCAGCGCTACCTGAATACCCCGGTTCTGCACGAAGGGCGCTACCCGTACACCCACGTTCATGGAGTAGCCGTCTACGGTCAGGAGACTGGCATTGGGGTCGGCGATGCGGTAGAGGGGGTTGACGCGCAGGCCACCGCCCAGGTACACCTGTACGATTTCACCCCGTTTGAGGTTGATCATCGGCAGCAGATCCACGCTCAGGCTGCTAAACAGCGAGTTGGTCTGGTAGCGGGTATCGAACCAGATAGCCTTGCGGGGGTTGGTACTCACCGACAGCAGCCCGCTCCATGGGTAGTAGCCTACCGAAGCCTGCGCCAGCGCGCTTTGACCAAAGCCCAGAACAACAACGAATACGAGTACTAGTTTTTTTAGCCCGGACCACGGACTTTGTGGGGGCACACGCCAGTGGTAAGGGCTGAAATAGTCCGGATAAAATATAGTTCTCTGCATAGCCTTTGGGTAC